>JAISDH010000199.1 GCA_031264975.1 Bacteroidales bacterium | reverse complement strand
GTTAAGAACGCTGAAATTGAAGCATTGTTTTTTAGAAATGATAACGAAAAATGCCAAATTATTCCGCTCCTAATCATTTAGGCATGGATTATGGACGGATTATTATTAGGCGCCTTTGTTTTTTATTTCAGAAAATATAAATGTTTCAAAATGGGATATATAAAGTTTGATAAACAACAGTTAATAAATTTAGAATACTCACTCAAAAGAGAGATATTGCGTACCAATCGTGCCGGTACATACGCCAGTACAACAATAGTAGGCTGTAATACAAGAAAGTATCATGGTCTGTTGGTTGCCCCCATGGAAGATATTGATAACGATAACCATGTTATTCTGTCGGGTTTGGATGTTACAGTGATTCAACACGAAGCCAGTTTTAACCTTGCCGTACGGAAATACCCCGGAGTTTATGAGCCTAAAGGTCATAAATATATGGATGAAATAAATGTAAATGCCATTCCTGTATTTACTTATCGGGTGGGTGGAGTAACTTTAGAAATGCAACGAATTTTAACCGAAGACGACCGCATATTAATAAAATATACCTTACTCGATGCGCATTCTTCTACCAAACTGCAATTTAAGCCCTTTTTAGCTTTTCGCAATGTGCACAAATTGAGTAAAGCCAATTTCTACGTAAATACAAAATATAAAAGCATCAAGAACGGGGTCAAGTTGAAAATGTATGACGGCTACAAATTTCTGTACTTACAGTTCGACAAAAAAACAGATTACGTGCATGTTCCGGATTGGTATTACAATATAGAATATCAGGAAGAAAAAGAAAGAGGATACGAATATCAGGAAGATTTGTATGTTCCCGGATATTTTGAATTGTCTATAAACAAAGGAGAAAGCATAATCTTTACCGCCTCGTTGCATGAAATAGAACCTGAAAAACTACCCCGCCTGTTTGATATTGAACTCGAAAACAGAACGCCTCGCAATAATTATTTGGACTGCCTGAGAAATGCCGCTCAACAATTTATATACCGGAAAAATAATAAAACGGGAATCATTGCCGGCTTTCCCTGGTTTGGTCGTTGGGGAAGAGATACTTTTATTTCCCTGCCCGGTCTTACCCTCTATAACAACGATATAAAAACATGTAAGGCGGTTTTGGACACGGTGGTTGGCGAACTTTCAGAGGGGCTTTTCCCCAATATCGGAACCGGAAATGACATTGCCTTAAACTCTGTAGACGCGCCGTTATGGTTTTTCTGGACATTGCAACAATATGCATTATTTATAAAAAATAAATCCATTATTTGGAAAGAATATGGAGATAAAATGAAATCCATTCTCGAAAACTATCGAAAAGGAACCCACTACCATATAAAAATGCACGATAATGGATTAATATGGCAAGGCGAAACAGGAAAAGCCTTAACTTGGATGGACGCCATTGTTGCCGGTAAACCTGTTACTCAACGTTCAGGTTTTGCAGTAGAAATAAATGCTTTATGGTATAATGCCGTATTGTTTGCGTTGGAACTGGCAAAGAATGACAGTGATAAGCCATTTGTTGATTCATGGCAGACAATTCCCGATTTAATTAAAAATTCCTTTGTCAGTTATTTCTGGAATGAAGAAAAAGGACATTTAGCGGATTGTGTAACATACGACTTCAAAGATTGGGCAATACGTCCTAACCAAATTTTTGCTTCTTCCCTTCCTTACTCTCCCCTGGAAGAATATATGAAAGATGCTGTTATAGGAACCGTTAAAAAAGTTCTGCTAACTCCTAAAGGAATACGAACGCTTGCACCTAATCATCCTGATTATCGAGGTATTTATTTCGGGAATCAGGAAGAAAGAGACAGCGCTTATCATCAGGGGACAGTATGGCCCTGGTTGCTGGGACATTTTTGTGAAGCATATCTTCAAATTCACAAGAAAAAGGGATTACCTTTGGTGGAAGAGCTATTTCATTCATTTGAAGAAGATATGACCGTTCACGGAATAGGAACCGTTTCGGAAATTTATGACGGCGACCCTCCTCATCGCCCAAACGGGACAATTTCCCAGGCTTGGAGCGTAGGTGAACTGTTACGTATACATAGTATGATACAACAATATAAATAGCTATTTTTACTGATAAACCCAAAAAGACATGGAACGAAACAAAATGAAAGTATTAATGTTCGGGTGGGAATTTCCCCCCCACATAACAGGAGGATTAGGTACGGCATGTTACGGATTGACAAAAGGATTGTCTAAATTTAATGTAGAAATTATTTTTGTAGTTCCCAAAGCTTACGGCGACGAAGATAAACGGTATATTCACTTAAAAGCAGTTGATAAAGTTGTAATCACCGAACATAAAGATAAATATTCTCAACTTTTGAAAGACTTCACCTACATAGAAGTCGGGACAAGGTTAATACCTTACATGTCCCCAGATGAATTTCAAAGGATATTTAACAATAAGATTTTTTCCAAATCCCAATTGGAAGACGTCATTACTTCTGAGAGTTTCACCTTTTCCGGTAATTATGGAAGGAATCTTTACGAAGAAGTAGCACGATATGCACTAATCGCCTCGTATTTAGCCGCGAATAAAGATTTCGATATTATCCATGCCCACGATTGGTTGACTTATCCGGCAGGAATGGCGGCAAAGAAAATCTCCGGTAAACCACTTGTCGTACACATGCACGCAACGGAGTTTGATAGAAGCGGAGAACATATCAACCAGCACATATACGATATAGAAAGAGCAGGAATGGAAACGGCAGACAAAGTAATAACCGTCAGTAATCTTACCCGTAATACCGTAATAAACAGATATGGTATCAATCCCGATAAGGTGGTAACGGTCTATAATTCTGTAGAGCCGATTACACTGCCGGATGAGTTCAAGGTTACAAAAGGATTTCAAGAGAAAATAGTAACCTTTCTCGGAAGAGTTACTTTTCAAAAAGGTCCCGATTACTTTGTAGAAGCGGCAAAAAAAGTCCTTGACGTAGATAAAAATGTCCGCTTTGTTATGGCTGGCAGCGGAGACATGTTGCATCGAACCGTTAAACGGGTTGCACAATTGGGTATTGCTACAAAATTTCATTTTACCGGCTTCCTCAAAGGGCAGGAAGTTTATGATATGTTCAGTATCAGCGACGTTTATGTGATGCCGTCCGTCTCCGAACCTTTTGGCATATCTCCATTGGAAGCCATGATGTCGGACGTTCCGGTTATCATTTCCAAACAATCCGGCGTATCTGAAATACTCCGCTATGCCCTTAAAGTAGATTTTTGGGATGTAGACGACTTAGCCGACGCCATTTACGGCATTCTCCACTACGACGGACTGTCAAAAATGTTCAAACGTTGCGGAAAACAAGAAGTCGAAAACCTGAAATGGGAAAACTCCGCATATAAAATAAACGAAATCTACAAATCGGTGATTAAAGGGTGAAAAATGGAAGACGGCAGCAAGCAACAGGCAACAAGCAACAGGCAGGCAAGCCACGAGTAGAGACGCGATGCTTCGCGTCTTCGGAGACAAGGGAAAAGAAACAAGGGACAAGTTTTTTAATCCTGAGAATCCTGATTCAGAAAATTCATGGCTTGTCTACCTTGTATCTTGTTCCCTGCAATTTCCTTCTACCTTGTCCCTTTTTGCGGGGACGCCTGATAAAAATGCAAAAAGAAATAGGAATATACGGAGAAAAATGATACTTTTGCAACTTCATTATTTTTCTAATAAATAAATGTATATGTATAAGATTACTGTGAGTTTATTGTTTTTTACGTGTGTGTCATTTTTACTGTCCTGTTCTTCAAAGGAAGAGAAGACAGAGATAAAAATACAATTTCCAAATCATATATGGAACAGATTTGAACCAATGGACACAACGTTTACTGTTTCAAATACTAAAATGATATATGACGTTTCTGTCGAGTTAAGTGTTCTCAATGGATTTGAACACAGTCGTGTTCCTATTGAAGTGGTTATTACTTCGCCCTCGGGTCAAAAAAATATTGTTAATAAAATTATTGCAGTGAAAGACAATCAAAACAATCATATAGGAAACGTTTACGGCGATACATGGACAGTTGAACAAACTATCTATTCCCATAAAGAATTTACGGAGGAAGGGGTTTATGCGCTTTCCATTCAAAACAGAACACAATATTATGAACTGTTTCCTGTTGTATCTCTTTCGTTTGTAATTTCTCCGGCTAAAATCAAAGATAAATAATATTCAATGAAAATTTCATATAATTGGCTTAAACAATACGTAAATACAGAAATAGAACCGAAAGTCATTGCCGATTTGCTAACCAATTGTGGGTTAGAAGTTGAATCAATGGAATCGTTTGAAAGTATAAAAGGAGGTTTGGATGGATTGGTAACAGGAAAAGTGATTGCCTGTGAAAAACATCCCGATGCGGATAGATTAAGCCTTACCAAAGTGGATATTGGGAAAGAGAACCCTTTAAATATTGTATGTGGAGCGCCGAATGTAAAAGAAGGACAGTATGTTGTTGTTGCCCCAACAGGCGTAACATTATATCCAACCCATGGGGAGCCTTTCAAGATAAAGAAATCAAAAATTCGTGGGATTGAATCGGAAGGAATGATTTGCGCCGAAGATGAAATCGGTCTTGGCGTTTCACACGACGGGATTCTTGTTTTGGAGGGATTACCGCGTGCAGGTTTTCCTGTTGCAGACTATTTTAATGTAGAAAAGGATATTGTTTTTGAAATCGGATTAACTCCCAACCGTAGCGACGCGACGTCTCATATTGGGGTTGCACGCGATTTGGCGGCTTTACTCTTTCTTCAAACGCCACAAAATATAAAACTTAATTACCCTTCGATTAACGCCTTTCATACGAATGGAAAGCAACCTTTAGTAACTGTTAAGGTGGAAGACAAGGAAGCATGTCCGCGATATACAGGATTGTGTATTACGGGAGTTACCATTAAAGATTCTCCCGAATGGCTTAAAAATAGACTGAATGCAATAAATGTTCGTCCCGTCAACAATGTAGTAGATGCGACGCAATATGTTTTATTTGAACTCGGACAACCGCTACATGCTTTTGATATTGACAGGATAACAGGAAAACAGGTTATTGTAAAGAAAGTAGCCGACCAAACGCCTTTTATAACGTTGGACGGAGTGGAAAGAAAGTTGACTCAAAATGACTTAATGATATGTGATGCTGTCAAACCAATGTGTATTGCAGGGGTTTTTGGCGGAAAAGAGTCCGGAATTACGGATAAAACGACAAGTATCTTTTTGGAAAGCGCTTATTTTTCGCCTGTAGGGATTCGTAAAACGGCTAAATATCACGGGCTAAAAACAGACGCTTCCTTTCGTTATGAACGCGGTTGCGACCCCAATATAACAG
>JAISDH010000167.1 GCA_031264975.1 Bacteroidales bacterium | reverse complement strand
CAAACCGTTCAACCGTCATTGTCCTTCTGGTATTTCCACGATACAATACCTTGCGAGGATTACACAGACGTCCGTATTACAGTAGACGGAGGAACAACGTACAATACATTGTTCTCTCTCACCAAATACAATCCTGTATACGGCTGGCAGCAATACAGCATGGATTTGCCAAGTTATGCGGTTAATCAGTGTGTAATACTTGTCTTTGAAGCAATGGAGAAATCGCGTAGTGGCGATGTAACTCAATACATAGACCGCATTCTTATCACCGCTAAACAAGACATAGCCATAAGTGAAATTATCACTTCAGAACTTGCCGCCTGTGATTTGGGAAACAAGGAAGTGAAAGTAGTATTAAGCAATCTCACAGACCCAGTGCTGGATTTCACAACCACGCCAACAACGCTTACTTTGGAGATACTTGAAACAGGACAAATCTATACTCACCTCTTAGACAGCGGCAGTTTAGGTAGATTTGCTTCCGATACAATAAGCATGGCAATGGGCGTCAACTTTAGCAAAGGAACCTACACCCTGAAAGCCTACTTTTCGTCGGTATTGGATGTAGACAGAATGAATGATACGCTTATAATACCGGTTGTAATCAACCCCGCTTTGTCGGTAAGTATTCATCCGGAATCCAGCCCTGCCAATTGTCTAACAGGAGAATTGGTTGTAAATCCAACCATAACCCTTTACAATACGGGTAATATGGATTTGTCCAATATAGATTTGATTCTACAGGTAGATACGGGAGAAAACAACACAGCCGTTTATGCCCTGCTCAAAGAAACATATACAAATACCATACACGCAGGAGATACGGCTACTTATATGTTCAACAGTTCCTATTCCGTTCCATGGAATGCACGCTATGACATAAGGACATACACTTATCTGTCGTGCGATTCTGCTATGGTTAACAGTACAAACATGGTACAGGAATGTGTAGACATAAAGGATTTGCGTATCATTAGCATAGATAATCCATCTGTAACAATGACAAAGGACGCTGTAGGCAGTTCGATTCCGGTAACAGCAACGCTAAACAACCGCAGCGACGGAGACGTTTTCACCGATATACCCGTTAACATTCGTATAACAAACTCGCAGGGAATAGAGCAGGAAACCTTTATGGAACCTCAAACCATAGGAGCGTCGGCAACAGTAAGCCATGCCTTTACCAGAACCTATACCGTTCCCAACGATTCGGTTTATTATTTAAGCGTTTTCGTAAACAGTCAGGATAATTATCGCGATAATGACACCTTGACAATGAAACGCTATACAGAAAGCGTAGGCATAGAAACATGGATAGATGTAGAGGGATTTACCCTATCCCAAAACATCCCCAATCCTGCCAACAACCGCGCGCGTATAGATTACAGCATACCGGAAGCAGGAGAGGTAATATTCAATGTACACAGCGTTAGCGGACAACTATTATATTCACAAACCATAGAAGCAACCAACGGCAAACAAAGCCTTGAACTAAATACAAATGCTTTCGCCGCAGGAATCTACTTCTATAGCATAGAATATAAAGGTCAACGACTTGTTAAACGAATGATGGTTAGTGATTAACGGTTAGTGGTTAATGAACGAGGAAGTAGAGTTCGGCGTAAGCAATTACCATTGCTTACGCCGAACTCGCAAACTCGGTTTTGAAGAATTCATTATTGTTTTTTTATTGATAAAAACTTTTTCATTTGGGCTACTCTGTCAAAGGGGGTAGCCCTTTTTTTAGTGGTTAATGGTAAATATTTGTTGCTTATTGCTATAATCATGATTAACCATATTCAATCATTAAAATCATAGTTCAAACTGTTTCCGTGCGCCTTTTCGTTGATTACGCCCCGATTGGGGCTTGGTTTTTATATGTTTACGCAGGCACAGCGCGTTGCGCTGTGTTGTTGATTTCAGCCTTTCAGGCTGATTCCGTCGCTTACGAGTCTATTAACCATTAATCATCATCTTACACCCACAGGACTAAGCCGGAATCATGGGGATAGGGTAAGAGTGCATTTTTTGCGTGTATGCGTATGGCGTAATTGTAAAAGCCGGACTTCTGCGGTCTACCTTTTACGATAAACTTTGCTATGTTGTCTTTTACTGATACACATTCGGCAATGTACTTCTCGGCAATCACATTTTCATTGTTCTTTGACTGGTTGGAAATAATCACTTCTACGCCTATCTCTTCCGGGTTTAACTGCTTTAGATTTATTTCAATCTCTCCCGTAAAATCTTCCTGTAAATTCATGGGCTTTTTTTCGTAGTCGGGAAATTTGGCGCTAATTACTTCTAAATCATTCCAGGCTTTCTGCATGTTTTTTTTCCATTCGGAGATAGCAATCGCCAATTTATAATCATCTTTCCGAAGCTGCCGTGAACGATCGTACAGTTTATGATAATATTTTCGCTTGTAATCGTCAAGCATTCGTTTGGTTGTAAATTGAGGCGCAATCTCCCCTATCGAATTTTTTATATACTCAATCCAGCCGTTGGGAATATTGTTTTCGTCACGATTGTAAAACAAAGGAACAATATCATTTTCCAAGATGTTATAAATCATCTGCGCGTCCAACTCGTTTTGAAACTCCTGATTTTCGTAGACCGTTTCCTCCGGCAACGCCCAACCGGCATTCGGACGAAAGCCCTCTACCCACCAACCGTCCAATACGCTAAAGTGTAAAGCGCCATTCATGACGGCTTTCATTCCGCTTGTACCGGACGCTTCCTGAGGACGAGTTGGCGTGTTCAACCATACGTCGACGCCCTGTACCAATTTTTTTGCCAGACTGATATCATAGTCTTCAATGAAAATAATCTTTCCCAAAAACTCCGACTGTTTCGATATGGAAACTATCTTTTTAATCAATTCCTGTCCGGCGGCGTCATTGGGATGCGCCTTTCCGGCAAACAGTAACTGTACAGGCGTCTCTTTGTTGTTGAGAATGGCAGATAAGCGGTCAAGATTTCTGAATATCAAGTCTCCCCGTTTGTAGGTTGCGAATCTTCGGGCAAAACCAATGGTAAGGACGTCGCCGTCGATATTTTCCAAAGTTTCAACCATATCTTTTGGGTCTTCATAACGTTTTACCCAATTCTTTTTCAGTCGCATTTTTACATAATCAACCAACTTATACCTTTGTTTTTGTCTAATTGACCATATTACGGCATTGTCCACCTCGTGTATTTTGTTCCAATATTCCGGATTGGAAAGGTCGCTTAAAAATCCCTCTCCAAATTCTTTTTCATAGAGTAATTTCCATTCTTTAGCCGTCCACGTATTGTAATGTACGCCGTTGGTAACGTAGCCGATGTGGTTTTCTTCGGGGAAATACCCTTTCCATAAACCGGCAAACAGTTCCTGAGAAACTTTTCCATGCAATTTGGACACGCCATTTATCTCCTGCGAAACATTGGACGCTAAATAACTCATTGAAAATTTATCTTCCGGATTGAGTTTCCCCAGCTTCATCATGTCTTCCCACGAGATTTTTAACCTTTCCGGATAATGCGACATGTATTTACGTATCAGATTTTCATCAAACAAATCATGTCCTGCAGCCACCGGCGTATGGGTTGTGAAAAGGGTTGAAGAACGTATAATTTCCAACGCCTCTTCAAACTTTAAATTCCACTTTGCCCGCAATCTTCTCAGCCTTTCAAGCCCAATAAAAGCGGCGTGTCCTTCATTACAATGATATATATCGGGACGGATCCCCATATCCCGTAAAGCCCTGACGCCTCCTATTCCTAAAATCATCTCCTGTATAAAACGACATTCCAAATCTCCGCCATAAAGTTTGAAAGTAATCGCTCTGTCCCGTTCCTGATTTTCATCCGTATCGGCGTCCAATAAAAACAGAGAAATTCTGCCTACCTCAACTTTCCATATCTTTAAATAAACAACCCGTCCCGGAAAATGAATAGACACTTTCATTTGAACGCCGTGTTCATCCCATACCGGTATTAGCGGCATTTTACCGAAGTCCTGGTCAATGTATTCCGCTTGCTGTTCTCCTTTAATGGAAATCTTCTGTCTGAAGTACCCCTGTCGATACAATAAGCCAACGCCGACCATATCCGTGTTTGTGTCGCTCGCTTCTTTTAAATAGTCTCCCGCCAAAATACCCAATCCGCCGGAGAAAATTTGCAGATTGTCGTTTAATCCAAATTCCATGCTGAAATAAGCAATCTTGGGCGTTTTTTTATTTTTTTCTTCGTCCATATAGGCGCGAAATTCACTATATACACTGTCGTATGCTTCAATGAAACAGTCGTCTTTTTCCAGTTCCTTCATGCGAGACCATGTAACCTCTTCGAGAAAAGAAACAGGATTGTAGGAAGATGCTCTCCAAAGTTGGGGGTCGATGTATTTAAATAACTGGCTGGCGCGATAGTTCCACATCCACCACAAGTTCATGGACATTTCTACCAATCCGTTTAATCTTTGCGGCATGATAGTTTGTATTTCGAACCTTCTCCAAACAGGAGATTGCGCTTCGGCGCTAAAAATTTCTATCGAAGCCCGTACTTGCTGCGGTTGGTCTACGATTTGATACCTTCGTTTTTCTACCTTTTCCAACGCCGTGTCATACAAGGTAAGATATTCATTGATAAAATACTCCCAAAGCGCTTTATGGGAAATTTTGGCAGCCGAATTCGACAGTTTCTTTCTTTCTGCGTCAGATAAGGACAGAAAATGGTTTATTGTATTCGTCAGTTCGTTTGTAACGAAAACAATGTTGTCGTCGTTTCTATTAATCACCGATACGCACTTATCGTTTTCGTCCAAAACGGTTTGTATCCATTTGCCAAAACCGGCTAAATCGGTAGTAACAGTCGGAATCCCAAAAGCAATACTTTCCAATGGAGTATAACCCCACGGCTCGTAATACGAAACAAAAACGGTTAAATCAATTCCCGTCAACAAATCGTAATAGGGAAGGTTAAAAATACCGTCATTTCCGTTAAGGTAGGAAGAAACAAAGATAACCTTTACCTTATCTTCCGGTCTGTTGTAGAGTTGGTTTTCCTTCAACAGGTTGATAATAGGATCTGCTTCAACGTCATGTAAATTGTGCGTAAGATAGTTATCTTCTATATTTCTGTCGCCGTCTACATTGTGTAAATGATTATACAATGATTTTTTAATACCGTAATTATTGCCCGGCACAAGGATACAGGCTAATATTTCCTTTTGCAGATTAGGGTCTTTATTCAAATTTCCGAGCGAATCAATAAACAAATCATAGCCTTTGTTGTGCATTTCATAACGACCGGAGGTTGCAATGATAAGAGGTTCTTCTTTATATTTCTGTCCCGATAAAATTTCAGCTACGCAAATGAACTTTTCCCGGGCAACTTTCCGCTTAACTACATATTCTTCCGGACTTGGAACAAAATTGTTTTCAAATCCATTTAATGTAATATGGTCGACTTCCTTATTCAACAACTGTTTACATTCAATCGCCGTTATTTCGCTCACCGTTGAAAAAGCATCGGCATGTTGAGCGCTCAGCTTTTCAAGACTGTGTTTAGAGATAACATTAAAATCATTGGCGGCAATATCTCCATGTGTAGCGTCTAAATTTTTATAGAGCGGATAACCGTTTCCGGCAATACACCTTCCGACAACAGTAGCGTGCGTAGTAAATACGGTCGCAATTTGGGGCGTCTGCCTGGCAAGATACAAAATCCCCGTCCCTGTCATCCACTCATGAAATTGAGCAATAACAACATCGTAAACAGAAAGATTAAAGCGCACAAAACTCTCTATTGCTTTTCCTGCCGCATAGCCAAACAGCGCCGGTTCAATATAATCCCATTGTCCGGATAGGGAATCCAACTTGTAATCTTCCCAAAATTCATACAGGATTTTGTCTTTATTGTCGATATAATTTGAAAAGTCAACCAATATGGTAATCGGTTCTCCTAAAGACTTCCACCGTCCAATGCGTACCCGTAAACCTTCCGCTTCCGCCGCTTTTTTCCAATTGACAAACAGGGTCGTATCTTCTTTAAACTCCTGGTCTTCTTTAGAATCATGCCATATATCGGGACCTATCATGATTAACTGTTCACAATTCTTCAAAAGAGAAAGCGTTTTCGTAGAAATAACAGTATGTATTCCACCCACTTTGTTACACACTTCCCAACTTACCTCAAAAATGTATCCGAGTTTTTTTGCTTTATCAGTCATTTCGTTTCGTATTTAAAGATTGCAAAGGTAGCATAAAAAACAATCACTTGTT
>JAISDH010000073.1 GCA_031264975.1 Bacteroidales bacterium | reverse complement strand
GCTAAAGAAGATACCTTTCTACCCCGAGCTGCGCTCCGCTTGCACGGGGTTATCCACATTGAACGCCTTCCGGCGTTCCTTAAATTCGACGACCTTGACCATGTTCCATGTCTCCTTTTTCCTTCCGTCCTTTGTTCCTTCCCCCTCCTTGTTCCATGTACCTTGTTCCCTGTCCCCTTTTTCTTCACGGCTTGCCTGCCTGCTGCTTGTTGCCTGTTGCTTGCTGCCTATTTCCTTTCGCCCTTTCGTCCCTTCCTCCTTTCGCCCCTTCACGGCATGCCTGCCTGCAGCTTGTTGCCTGTTGCTTGCTGCCCATTTCCTTTCGCCCTTTCGTTCCTTCGCCCTTTCGCCCTTCACGGCTTGCCTGCCTGCAGCTTGTTGCCTGTTGCTTGCTGCCTGTCTTTTCCCCCTTCCCCTCTGTATTATAGCGCATACCCAAGGAAATTAAAAAAAAATTCATTAAAAACCGACCAAATCTTGCCAATCTATCTGATATTTTTGTAATTTTGCACACTGGAAAAATACATTATGAGTAGAATATTAGCAATTGATTATGGATTGAAAAGGGTTGGAATAGCCGTTACCGACGAATTGCAACTTATAGCCAATGGGTTAACCACTGTTAACGCGGGGGAGATTTTCACTTTTTTGAGGGCATATCTGCAAAAGGAACCGGTGGCGCTTTTTTTGGTCGGAAAGCCGAAGCAGATGAATAACACCGATTCAAGCGCCTGCGAATATATAGAACCATTCGTCAAAAAGCTGAAAAAGGAGTTTCCCGACATTCCCGTCAAGAGGGTAGATGAGCGGTTTACTTCAAAGATGGCATTTCAAACCATGATAGACGCTGGTCTGAACAGAAAGAAAAGACAAAATAAAGCGTTGGTAGATACAATAAGCGCTACTATTATACTACAATCGTATATGGAGAGTTTAGAATATAAATTAATAAAAGAAAGTAGAAAATGATTTTACCGATTCTCACGTATGGGAATGCTGTTTTAAAGAAGAAAACACAACTTATTACTCCGGATTATCCGGACTTGCAAACACTCATTATAAATATGTTTCAAACCATGAACAACGCCAAAGGATGCGGACTTGCAGCTCCGCAAATAGGATTACCTATCAGTCTTTTCGTCATAGACACTGCCAAAGTAGAAGAAGAAGGCAGTCATGTCCCGCCCGTAAAACAGGTTTTCATTAACGCTGAAATTCTTGATTACGCCGGAGAGAATTGTCTGTATAACGAAGGCTGCTTGAGTTTTCCCGATATTTACGAAAATGTTACCCGCAAATCAATAATAACCATTCATTCCTGGGATGAACATTTTATCGAACACGTCGATACCTTTGACGGAACGGCGGCGCGAGTAATCCAGCATGAATATGACCATACGCAGGGTAAGATATTTATCGAATATCTCTCTCCCTTGACAAGAACCCTCTTGAAGGGAAAACTAAACGCTATCGCGACAGGAAGAAAGAAAACATTCTATAAGACAAAATCCAACAAATAATAAAGAATAACATCATGATAAGTTCTACAAGAAAAATCATCGGTTTCGGTATCGCAGTACTTGTACTGACCGCCTGCCAAATTTCAAAAAAGGAATTGGGCAAAGAAATCACTCGGCTGGAAAATGAAATAGCTACCGAGTACAATATGGAAAAAATGGACAGCCTGTCGTTATTGTATCAGCAATACATTAAAGAATACCCACAAGACAGTCTGGTTGCCGAATATCTCTACAAATCGGGGATGCTGAACATCTCTTTACGGAATGGTCCCGAAGCGCTAACCGACTTGACCGTCTTGGCGAACAGATTTCCCAAGTACGCATATCTTCCGGAGGTATATTATTACATTGCTTTTATCTACGAGGATATTATGTATGATATTATAGCGGCAAAGGCAGCCTATTACAGTTTTATCGACAAGTATCCCAATCACAGACTTCTCCCCGACGCTACTTTATCCATTCAATACTTGGGACAGTCTCCCGAAGAAATTGTCGCTACTTTTCAACAGAATGATACTATTCATCTTGAAGAATAACCGCAAGTGAATATATATAACGATATCCAATCAGCCCCATTTCTCCAACGCGCCGTCATTGCCGTAGGAACATTTGACGGCGTACACAAGGCGCATCATGTTATATTGGACAATGTAAACCGCATGGCGAAAGACGTCAATGGAACGTCTGTAGCTATTTCTTTTTCCGTGCATCCCAGAAAAGTAATAAATCCCTGTCATCCGTTGCAAATCTTGACAACAGAAGAAGAAAAGAACATACTGTTCCGCCAAACAGGGCTTGATACCGTTATTTATATTGACTTCACGCAAACAATATCGGAAATGTCATACATTGATTTCATAAAGTTTCTAACCCAAAAGATGGAAATAAAAATAATAACAGTCGGCTACGACCACTATTTCGGCAAAAACAAAGAAGGGAATATTCCCAACCTGAAAAAGCTAAAACCTTTATTCGGGTTTGACATTGTTGAAATCCCCAAGCAGACGCTCAACGGAATAGAGATAAGTTCTTCTTCCATTCGGGAGGCAATCAATGATAAAAATTTTAAACTTGCCAATCAATTACTCGGCTACAACTATAAATTGGAAACGCAGATTCTCTCCCGTACGGACAAATATACCTTGGTAGAACCCGCAAACAAAGATAAAATAATACCCCCCAACGGGGAATATGCTATAAAAATAGATGGAAATAATGCCTGTCTGGAAATCAAAGACAGGAATCTGTATATCCTTACGGAAAACGCCAATACACCCATAAACAACAGTAACCAAAACATAATAATAGACTTTAATAACTAATACAATATGCAGCGAAAAGATACTTTTTCCAAGATACGCCCTTACAACGATTACGAACTCCCTTACGCCATCAATCGAATGTTGCAGAATAATGGATTCATCAGTTCTCTAATGAATTTCATGCCTGACGAACCACTGAATTTGCTTATCCGCAAAATCCGTAAGACCAAAACCTGCTTTGAATTTCAAAGGAATGTCTTCAGCAAGATATGCCAAACATTTATTGACAGAAGTATTGACGACTTAACCATTGGCGGTTTCGATAAATTGGACAAAAACAAAACCTGTCTTTTTATCACCAACCATCGGGACATCATTATGGATTCTGCCATTATGCAACTTTATATTCTTTCACAAGGTTTGAAACCATGTAGAAGCGGCATCGGCGACAATCTACTCTCATCACCCATATTGACCGATGTAGCCAAGGTTTGCAATATGTTCACCATTATCCGTAGTGGAAATGCTCGCCAAATGGTAACAAGTTCCAAGCTGGTGTCCGAATATATCCGACAAAGTATTTGTGAAGAGCACGAATCGATATGGATAGCCCAACGCAACGGACGGACAAAAGACGGTTTTGACAAGACGCAGCAGAGTGTTTTAAAGATGTTTTGTGTCAGCAGAAGGGATTTAAACATTTACGACAGCATCCACGAATTGAATCTTGTCCCACTCACCATTTCATACGAATATGAACCATGCGACCAAATGAAGGCTCGCGAATTAATTTTGACCGCCAATAATAAAAAGTACATCAAAGCTCCCGACGAAGACTTTAAAAGCATGTCCACCGGAATCTTTGCCTACAAAGGCAGGGTACATCTCCAATTTGGCGAACCCGTCAATGATTACATGGACAGAAGTCTTGCTTTCCCCAATGACAATGAAAAAATCCAATACATCTGTTCTCTCATTGACAAACAGATGTATCAGAATTATCGTTTATGGCCAAACAATTATATCGCTCACGACATCCTTACTAACAGTATGGAATTTCAAAGTCATTATTCAGAATTTTCCAAGCGAGATTTCATAAAACACATTCGCAAGCAAGCCAACGTAGACGACGTAAGTTACGCCAAAATGAAACAAATGCTCTACACAATCTACGCCAACCCAGTAAAAGCGTCAATGGGCAAGGAGTGAAAGCGCAAAAATAAAGACTAACGATTAATAAACCAATAAGCGACAGTATCAGCCCGCAAGACTGATACCAACAGCCCCGCGCAACGCGTTCAATTGTCTGAATCAGGATTCACAGGATTACAGAATAATCAGGATAAAACAATGGTTAGAGATGTAAAGGATGTTTGAAAGCCGGTTAAAAGCCTGAAAGGCATGAATCACCACACAGCGCGTTGCGCTGTGTCTGACAAAACACATAAAAACCAAACTCCAATCGGGGCGAAATCCCCCAAAAGGGCAGCAGGAAAAATAGTGAACGGGCGAATAATCTCCTCTTTACTTTTCCCTTCGCCTGAAAAAGGCAATCAATTTTACAATTAAGCAAACTCAGCCGATAGTTTATTTCTGCGTGTTGAACGGGAGTAAAGTCACGGAGACAGAAAAAGCCGGTCGCTGTACAAAAAAATAGAGGGAAATAATTTAAGTTATTCCCCTCCCAGTAATTTATATTAATAATTAAATTATGTCCTGATGAATTACTCTCCTAATTGTAACCGGTAAAATGTCTCTATGATTAACCCGGTGTCAACTTCTTTCAAATATTGTCCAACCGTTTTCTTTGAGTCTCGAATAAAATCTTGATTGACCAGTGTATTTTCTTTGAAGAACTTATTCAATTTACCTTGAGCAATTTTATCCACCATTGCTTCCGGTTTCCCTTCATTGCGAATTTGTTCGCGTGCAATATCCAATTCACGGTCTATCACATTCTGGGGAACGTCTTTTTCATTGACGCTAATAGGATTCATCGCTGCAATTTGCATTGCAACTTCATGTCCTGCTACGTCCAGATTTGGCGCTTTTTTGTTGAACCCAACAAGTGTAGCCAATCTGTTGCCGTTATGGTTGTAAATTGCTACAAATGGTTTTTCAAGCGTTTCAAATTGGTTTAATTCAATTTTCTCTCCGGTCTTTCCGGTTATATCAACCAATAATTCCTGTACAGTACGGTTTGAAGCCAACTTGGAATCAAAAAGCTGTTGTAGATTACCAACTTTATTGGCTATCGCAAAATCAATAATTGATTCTGCACATTCAATAAAGTCGGATGTTTTCCCTACAAAATCTGTCTCACAATTCAGCATTAATACAACTCCGTATGTATGCTCTGGATTTGTCTTTGCGATAACATAACCTTCGCTGGCATTACGGTCAGCACGTTTTGCAGCAACTTTTTGTCCTTTTTTTCGCAAGACGTCTATTGCTTTTTCTATGTCGCCTTCCGCTTCAAGCAAAGCGCTCTTGCAGTCCATGATACCTGAACCTGTTATCTGTCTTAATTTATTTACTTCAGCAGCTGTTATTGCCATTTTCTATTTCTTTATTAATAACCTTAACTAATTACTTTTTCCTATATATACGACGACGATTATCACCCTCTTTGGGAGTATCTCCTATACGTCTACGACGTCCATCACTGTTTCTAACAGGCTTTTCTTCGTCATCTTCAACGTTTTTCGCTTTATTCTTTTCCTGTTCCTCAACGTCTTCTTCCGTCTTTTTGTTTTTATCCGAAGAAAGTTCCCGTTCATTCAATCCTTCTTGAATAGCATCGCACATTACCTTTACAATAATCGAAATTGATTTTGAAGCATCATCATTTGCAGGAATAGCAAAATCCACAAGCGTGGGGTCGGAATTGGTATCAACAATGGCAAAAGTAGGAATGTTTAATTTCCGAGCTTCTGCAACTGCAATATGTTCTTTCATAATATCAACGATAAAAAGAGCAGAAGGTAATTTCTTCATATTGGAAATTGAACCGAGGTTTTTCTCTAATTTAATACGTTCGCGTTGCACTTGCAGACGTTCACGTTTAGCGATATTCGCCCATTGGGGGCTCGCTATCAAAGCATCAATAGAAGCCATTTTCATGACGGCTTTACGTATCGTAGCAAAATTGGTAAGCATTCCTCCGGGCCAGCGTTCGGTTACATACGGCATATCTACTTGTTTTACATATTCGGCAACGATTTCCTTTGCCTGCTTTTTTGTAGCGACAAACATAATCTTGTTACCAAAACGAGCAATTTGTTTTATCGCCGCCGAGGCTTCATCAATTTTTACCACTGTCTTATGGAGGTCAATAATATGTATACCATTTTTCTCCATAAAAATGTAGGGAGCCATGTTCGGATTCCATTTTCTTTTCAGGTGCCCGAAATGAGCGCCTGCATCTAATAATTCATTAAAATTTACACTTGACATTCTTTATTTATTTAATGTTTACATTCTTTTTATTTAACTCAATTACATAGTAATTTCCCTAATGAAAGTCTATATAATTTAGATACTAAACATTCCTTCTATCATGTTTGGTAATCTATAATATTAACGTTTACTGAATTGGAAACGTTTTCTTGCTTTGGGTTGTCCCGGTTTTTTACGTTCCACCATACGCGGGTCTCTGCGTAATAACCCTTGCGCTTTTAATGGAGGACGATTTTCCGTATCTATTTCGCACAAAGCTTTTGATATTGCAAGGCGTAATGCTTCTGCCTGTCCGGAAATACCACCTCCACTCAAATTTGCTTTAATATCATATTTATCAGCCGCATTAGCGATATTTAATGATTGCGTTACGATATATTGAAGCGTTCCGGTTAGAAAATAGTCTTTGTAATTCCGTCCATTTACCGTAATTGTACCGCTTCCTTCCGACATATATATACGAGCAACGGCGGTTTTCCTTCTTCCTGATGTATTTATCACTGCCATATTTATTTAATATCTTTAATATTTATCAATCGAGGTTTTTGCGCTTCCTGTTTATGTTCTGTACCTGCATAAACATACAGATTACGATACAATGCGCTTCCTAATTTATTTTTTGGTAACATTCCTTTTACTGCATGTTCAATGATTGCAATGGGCTTTTTAGCAAGCAATTCCTTAACAGTGATAACACGTTGACCACCCGGATAACCCGTATGACGTACATACTGTTTATCCGTTAATTTTCTTCCGGTTAAACGAACTTTATCCGCATTAATTATTACTATATTATCCCCACAATCCACATGTGGAGTATAATCGGTTTTATGTTTGCCCCTTAGCATCTTTGCGGTAACAGAAGCCAAACGTCCTAAAATTTCACCTTCAGCATCAATGAGTAACCATTCTTTATTTACGGTAGCCTTATTTGCTGATATGGTTTTATAACTTAGTGTATTCATTTTTTATCTTTAATAACTTGATTTACTTTACTTTTTTTTACAAATAAAAATTTCACCTTCTTGGTTTGTGGATAATTTATGTCAGTTTTATCGAGGCTGCAAAGGTACTATTTTTTTTAATACAAAATCATTATTTTCCTTCAATTATTTTTTTTGAGACATTGAAAAAGCTAAACGGAAACGAAACCGATACTATTTTTATTGCGATATATTCGTCATGCACAACAATATATTTGCAGAAACAGAAGGATATACTCTACTATAAAACAAGAATTTATATGTTTATGATCAATTGTTTTTTTTCAACAGTATCTGGGAATGTAAATATATATTCTCGGTTAATCTTTTTTTTATGCGCGATGATTTTTTTTTTTTTTACCTTGGTAAGAACCTGCAATAACCCCAAATCCAAAAATAGTACAGCCCACAATAATTGCACCCCAAACCGTACCAAGTTTGGATAGTTTTTTATCAGACAATGTTTTATTTGCTGCTCTTTTTGCCATTAGTAAATTCATTATTATGGCAAACAAAACTCTTCGCCCGAATAATTACCATTAACATAAATCGTATATTCGTCAATCAAATGATGCAAAACAAGGTTTGGAACAATGCCAGCCTTTTCTGTTTCATCTTCAAAAAACAAAGTTGGTGTTTCCATCCCTTTTGTTTTCTTTTTCCCTATATGTTCATCAAGCGTTTGAGTGCCGTTTTGAAAACGGTTTAACATTACTTTAATTGCTTCATTCCCTATATCAATGCCAATCCAATTTCTACTTAATTCATCAGCGGCGACAAGTGTTGTTCCTGAGCCTGCAAAACAATCCATTACCAAATCGCCTTTGTTGGAAGATGCAAGAACTATCCTTTTAAGCATATCAAGATTTTTCTCGGTCGGATAGCCTGTTGTATGAGTGTTTTGATTGTTTATATCTAAATAATCGAGCCAAATATCCTGTATTGCGATACCTTCGCTTTCATCTAAATATACCTTCCGACGCGGATTGCCATTACTGCTCCAATATATTTCGCCGTTTGCATCCAATTCGTCTAATTTTGCAGGCGTGAATTGCCAGTGTTTTCCTTCGGGTGGCAACATACCCCGCCACATTTTGCCGGTTTCGCCATTTCGTGTTCCGGGTGCATGAATGGGGACTCGTTTATATCGTCTGTCTGTGCCTTCTTCAATGAACGGATATTCTTTCAGAATTTTGTCTTTAGACCACTGGTCATATTGCTTATTCCATATATAATTATTTGACTTAGTATAAAATAATATATAATCGGATATATTGCCGTATGAATTTTTGGTGAAGTTTTTTGACTTGCATTTTTTACGGGTTATCATACTGCGGAAATTTGATGCACCGAAAATCTCGTCCATCAAAATCTTGATGTTGAAGACCATTTTATTATCAAGATGCACATAAATAGAACCGTCAGCTGCCAACAGTTCTCTCATTAACAGTAATCGTTCCCGCATAAAATCCACATAATCTTCGCCGGTTAAAAGGTCTGTATAAGCGTCTTGTTGTTTGCGTGTCTGAAAAATACTGTTTGTCGCGTAAGGCGGGTCAATGTAAATCAGTCGGATTTTCCCTCTAACTGATTCATCGTGCAACAAGTCGTTCATTACAGTATAGTTGTCGCCAAAATAAAGACGGTTGGCAGAGTTTCCGTTTTGCCAAATAGGGTGGTAAGTATAATTTCCATTTTCAGAGGTACTTACTTGTAAGTTTCCATTCATTTTGGTTTTTGAAACGCCTGTTGCCATGGTTTTAAGTTTTTGCGTTTAACCATTCTTTGGTAATGCGTTCCGTTACCATTCGCAAAGTAAGTACCATTACTTTGCCCTTCCAATTAGATTCTAATGTCGCATAATCATTCCACATCGAACCCAGCAACAGTCCGGGACCGTCATTGACAAACAATAGTCGAGTTTTTAAGCCTTTCTTTTTTGTGTAAGTCAAAAACTCATTGGCGCAATTAGCATAACCGCCTGTTCGGTCATCTTCCTGAGCGCCGCCTCTGTCGGAATCGTAGCGAGCCAAGCCGACAGCAAGAATTTCGTTTTTATCTTTAATGACAAAATCAATAGGACGATTGGGGTTAGGATAGTCTGCAAATACCTCTTTCATCAAAATATCTTTTCCTGCTCTTTCTATTCCGACTATTTGCAAGGCGCTGAAATTACTGCGAAAAAGTTCAAAAAACCGTTCAGTTTTACAAGTTGTCCGAATAATACCAAAACAGGCTTGTACAGAGCGCAGGCGTTTTCCAAAATATCGGGATAATATTCCCCGCCTGCCAATGTTATCCAATTGGAAGCATCTGATTTGTAGTCTGAAAATGATTTTATTTTCATGCTGTTTTATTTTAAATATTTAATATGCAAAGGTACATCATTATTTTGATTTTGCATAAACACGACTGTAATAAATCGAGTAAGAGAAACGGGATTAATGTCTTCTTCTGTGGAAAAATCCCTCGCCTTTAGGCGAAGACTTTAGTTTGAAAAAACTTCGGAAAAGAGGTAGCTTCAAAAGGGTCGGCGTCCGTCATTGCGAGGGCGAATGGGCGAAAGGGGCGAAAGGGACGAAAGGACGAAAGGGACGAAAGGACGAATGGACGAAAGGGACGAATGGGACGAAAGGGACAAAAGGGACGAATGGGACAAAAGGGACGAAAGGGACGAAGGGACGAAGGGACGAAAGGGACGAAAGGGACGAAGGGACGAAGGGACGAAGGGACGAAGGGACGAAGGGACGAAAGGGACGAAGGGACGAAAGGGACGAATGGGACAAATGGGAGAATGGGAGAATGGGAGAATGGGAGAATGGAAAATAACGCTTATTTGTTCACTCGTTCACTTGTCTACTCGTTTACTGAGAACACAACCCAGTCGTCATTGCGAGGCACGAAGCAATCCAGGACAATGAAACATAAAAAGGCATATAACGATAAAGGTTGTAAGTCGCTTCATATGGGTATTCTGGATTGCTTCGCTTCGCTCGCAATGACGAACGAGCGAGAAGGGCGAATGGGACAAAAGGGACGAATGGGACAAAAGGGACAAATGGGACAAAAGGGACAAATGGGACGAATGGGACAAAAGGGACAAAAGGGACAAAAGGGACGAATGGGAAAAAGGAAAATAACGCTTATTTGTTCACTCGTTCACTTTACTCGTTTA
>JAISDH010000032.1 GCA_031264975.1 Bacteroidales bacterium | reverse complement strand
TAAGCAATGATAATTGCTTACGCCGAACTCGCAAACTCGGTTTTAAAGAACTCATTATTGTTTTTTTATTGGTTAAAATTTTTTTTGATTTGGGCTGCTCTGTAAAAAGAGGTAGCCCTTTTTTTAGTGGTTAATATTTGTTTGCTATTTCCCTTTCGTCCCTTTTATCCCTTTTTTGTCTGAATCAGGATTTTCAGGATAAAAAGATAAGCAGAATAAAAATTCGTCCACTTTTCCATTAATGATTAGTCATTATTTTCGTCCTTTGACGTATCAGCGTTTTCGCAAATTACCCTCCCCTACCCTATCGCACATGGCATACTTTCTTTCTGTCATTAAAATTAGAAATCAAAAGTCAAGCCGTCTGTGAAATACAAAAAGATTGCGAAGACCTCGCAATCTTTTTGTATCATGAGAAAGGAAAGTTATTTTTTCTACTTTCTTACCTGTTGTTTCCGCGTAGCATAGTTTACTTTAAAAGCGCTTGCCTTACGTAATTGTTGCTTTACATCCGTAACAATCCCCATTCTAACGCTTTCGTCCACTTTTAACGACCAGGTAATCGTATTTCTGTCTGCTTCGCTACGTTGCTGTTTTTCTGTTTCTACAAATTCAACAATATCATTCGTATTTGCAAATTGGTCATTCAATTGAATACGTGGTTCAGGTCCAAGTTTGGCAATATAAGTTGACAAAGGAGGACCAATATTAATATTAGAGACCAATGATTTCTTTTCCAATTTTTGTGCTTCAGTAGCCAAAGGCACTATCGTTCTTACAAATAACGTAGATTCTCGCATGGTTGTAATAACCATAAAGAAAAACAAAAACATAAATATAATATCCGACATGGAACCCATATTCAGTTCCGGTACTGATTTCTTTTCTTCTTTTTTAAATCTTGCCATTATTTTTTTCCTCCATAATTAGATGGTTCTGCTTCCGATATACTGATAGGAACGACTTTTTGCACACCTTTCCGTTGTTCTTCCGATAGATTATCGAAACTTTTCCCGTAGTTTTGATGTGAATATTCATTCCGCAATTCATCAAAAGCAGCAGCCAATTGATTTTGAACTGCAATATACATCTTATACGACGTACCTCTATCGCTCTGTAAAGAAACAATACCGTCGGAAACAGGCGCTTCTCTGCCCAATTCTTCAATATATTTCAACTTTACAATAGCCATGTGAGGGTTGTTGGTCGGATTTGATATAAATTCTTTTGCTCTCGCCTTCAACTCATTTACATTATTCATTGGCTCATTGTTAACCAACAGTTGGTCATACATATTAACCAATATTTTAAGTACGTTTCGTTCATTTACCTTAGGCGGTTTTTCATCTCCTTTCAACGGCGGCGGCAATCTTCTCTGTATCCCCTGATCTGTATTGATAGAAGACGTCAGAAGAAAGAACGTCAATAGCAAAAAAGAAATATCCGCCATTGAGCCTGTATTCAAACCAGGTGTTTTCTTTCCCATACTAACTCAATTTTTTACTTTAACATAAACAATCGACCCAATAAGAGCGACAATTACGCCTGCCAATACAATGCCTGTATAATAGACAGCTGCATACACAAATTTATAAACCGTAAGCGTTAGTCCTAACTGTTGAGCAACATTACTCATCGTATCGGGAGTAATCAAATAGCAAAGCAAAAATATAGCAGCATTTACCGCCAATAAAATTAATGCCCTGACTAACTGTTTAGGATACGATGCTATTTGCAATATTGCAAAAACAAGAATCAAGATAACCGCAATAAAAGCCATAATATAAGTTACAAACAAACTTACATCCAATACGCTTTCATTACCCGTAAAAACTACAGTCATTCCTGTAATAATGACAAACGCCGTGAGCGCCATTATAACAATATTCGTTATTTTCCTTATTAACTTCTCCACTGTAAATAATATTTAAAGATTAAATACACTATAAAGATTGCTCTTTATTTTTTATACTTTACAATGATATCCATATAACTGATAGTTGCATCTTCCATTGAAGCAACCAAGCTATCAATCTTTGTTATCAAATAGGAATAAAATACTTGTAATATAATAGCAACAATTAATCCAAACACCGTTGTAAGAAGAGCTACTTTCATCCCTCCAGCCACAATGGTAGGAGAAATATCGCCCGCTCTTTCAATATCATCAAATGCTTGCACCATACCAACAACCGTACCTAAAAATCCCAAAGAAGGAGCAACAGCAATAAAGAATGAAATCCAGGGCATATTTGCTTCCAAACGTGCAGCCTGAACGCCGCCATAAGCAATTACTGCCTTATCAATTTCTTCAATACCGTCGTCGTATCTGTCCAAACCTTGATAAAATACGCTTGCAACAGGACCTCTTGTATCTCGACAAAGTTGTTTTGCCGCTTCCAGATTTCCTTTGCTTAGAGCTTCCTCAATACCTTGCAATAATTTTTTAGTATTGGTTGTTGCCAAGTTCATATATATTGTTCTTTCAATAACCAATGCCAAACCCATAATTAATGTAATAAGAATAGGAACCATCCATGGCACGCCGCCTTCTACAAATTTGTCAACCAATACTTGTCGGAAAGGTTTTTCTGTAACCGTTTCCTCTACTTCTGCCGCTGTTGCCTGTTCTGTCGGTTGTTGAACGTTCACTTGTTCTTCAGTAGCAGTTGTTGTTGTTTCGTCTTGAGCCAAGACAACATTTGTTAATCCGAATGTAGATAATCCGGCGATAGCCAAAAATGCAATTAATTTTTTCATACGTGATCTTTTATTCATTTTAGTTAATATTAATTTACTTTATTATTATTTTAGTTTACTTTGCGGAGAGACAGGGATTCGAACCCTGGAAGCGATTTCGTCGCTTACACACTTTCCAGGCGTGCTCCTTCGACCTCTCGGACACCTCTCCTTTTTATACCTTTTCTATGCCATTTTTCAAGGTTGCTAAATTACAAAAAATAATGATAACAAATTCAATTTCTTTTTAAAATTATTCAACAGTTATTTCTCCTCGTAATGATTTACCTAACAATGCTTTTACTCGTCCAACATCCTTTTCTCTCCCCCAAAGGTACATTAATTTGGTCACGGCGCTCTCCGTAATTATGTCATATCCGCTAATAATTCCCAATTTTCCGAGCAAAAAACTACTCTCATATTTGCCTTCTTTTACGCCGCCGCCGCCCTTGCATTGGGTTACATTGATGATGACAATTCCTCTGGCAATGGCTTCCGATAAAAGTTCCAAAAACCATGCTGATTTATTAGAGTTGCCCGCTCCATACGTCTCCAATACAACGCCGTGCAATTCTTTTGTTTCAAGAATAGACTGTACAATATTTCGTGTAATACCCGGATACAGTTTCAAAATAGCCATATTGGAATCCATTTTCGCACAAAGCGTCATCTTTTCCTGCGGAACTTTTGCGATGCAATCGTAATTGTATTTTATATTGACGCCTATATTTGCCAGTATCGGATAGTTTGGGGAAACAAAGGCATTAAAATTTTCTGCATTATTCTTGTATGTTCTGTTTCCACGATACAACTTATTTTCAAAGCAAATACATACTTCGGAAATCACCGGAGAGCCGTCTTGACGTTTTGCCGCCGCTATTTCAACCGCATTGATAATATTATTTCGTCCGTCTGTTCTGGGAATACCCAAAGGCAATTGAGACCCTGTTAGAATGACAGGCTTTGAGAGATTTTCAAACATAAAACTTAAAGCAGAAGCGGTATACGCCATTGTATCTGTTCCATGCAAAATAACAAATCCGTCGTATTCATTATAGTTTTCATGGATTTTTTCAGCAATTTGTTGCCAGTCTTCGGGCTGCATATCTGAAGAATCTATCGGATTTTCAAATGCAAATGTGTTTACTTCTATATCATAAAACAACAATCTGGGAACCTGGTCATAAATAGATTCAAAATTAAACGGTACCAAAGTCTGCGTCAAAGGGTCTTGTATCATTCCAATAGTCCCCCCCGTATATATGATTAAGATTTTAGGATTAGATGCTTCAATCATAATGAAAATAATTCTATTGCATTTTTTGTTGTTTGCTTTGCCACTTCTTCCACCGTAGTTTGCTTAATGTCTGCCAATCGCTGTGCAATGAGAGGAATATAAGCGCTTTTGTTACGCATACCCCTATACGGAACAGGCGTTAAATAAGGAGCGTCCGTCTCCAAAACAATATATTCTAATGGAATATGCGGCAAGACCTTATCAAGATTTGACGTTTTATAGGTAACAGTCCCTCCTATTCCCAACAAAAAGCCTTTCTCTATAATTTCATTTGCATGTTCAACACTTCCCGAATAACAATGAAATATACCCCTTATGTTTTCTCCCTTAAATTCATTCAACACTTCCATCGTTTCAAAATAAGACTGTCGTTTGTGAATAATAACGGGTAGATTATGGTTTATTGCAAATTGTATTTGAATACGAAAACTATCTTTCTGTTCATTTATATATGTTTTATCCCAATATTGGTCAATACCGGTTTCTCCTACCGCTATAAATTTATATTGAGAAAAAGAATCAAATATTTTTTGCAACACTTCCTTATAATCCTCTTTTACATCGCACGGATGCAACCCTGTCATGGGATAACATATTTCGGGATAGTCTTGACACACATTTAAAAGCAATTGTAATGATTCCAAATCAATATTAGGCAATAAAATACGCCGAACACCGTGATTCAAGCTCTCTTTTATTACTTCATCTCTGTCTCCGTCAAAATCTTTGACATATAAATGAGCATGCGTATCAATAAATTCCATTTTTCTAACAAACAATTTACCTGTAAATAAAAAGAATGTCCTAAAAGTTTTTTCGTCAACTCATTCTTCCTTTCCGTAATTAAAAACATCGTTTACAAATACATGAAAAGAAAAACAAGTACCTCCAGAACACTCTTCCCTGCAAAGCTGTATGTGGATATCTCTTTTTATTTATTCTCCACCTCCGCCAAACAATTCCTGAATCTTTGTTTGAAATTCTTCCTGTGAATCATACATTGTATAATCGGAAGGTACCAGAAAATCCACGGCTTTGATTTTTGTCTTTTTAACTTCAATGGCTTCCTGTATTTGTTTAACCCCGTCGTCATCCTCTTCCATATACAATGGATAACCTGTTAAGCCCGGAAAAGTAACCGAATTAATATTACTACTTTCTCCGATTTCAGTAGTGGTATATACAACTGCCTTTGATTCTTCATCTTCTTCAATATCAAAAATAGTTACGTCATACCGGGTACATACATAGCCACAAATAGTTTTGGTCTCTTCACTTTTTGTGTAAGTATATTTTCTTGCAGCAAAATTTTCCTCAAGAACTTCTTTTTTGATAATATAACCCATTCTGTTACCGGGTATATCAATCAAAATAGTAACCGTTACGGCGTCTCCGTCTGTAATTTGATGAACTCCCTGTTCAGGGATAGACAGTTTTTGTTTATTGCCAAAAACAGAGAATGTAATTTCTCCGGGGATATGTTTTTGCGGGTCTATATCACCTTCATACTTTGTGGAAAACTTGACCGTTCCTGCAAATGACTTTGATTTTTGGGCGCTTACCTCTACAGCAGTACATACACACAATACTGCAACCATGCAAATAGAAAACAATTTCTTCATATAAACTTTGAATATATAAATTAGTACTTTATTTTTTGCAAAGATACATTTTTCTATAACATACAAATTAAATACAACAACATTATTGCCAGTAAAAAAATTTCTTTGTCCGAAATAATAACACCGTTCCGGCTAAATATTATTGAATTTCAAAGGACTATCTTCCCGAACGTTTGCCTGAAAAATATTTCATTCTCAATAACCGTCTCTGTATTGCCATATCCGGTATTGGTATTGCGATACTTCAACGACAGGCTTTTGAATATTGTCCGATAATCAGCATTTAATGCCTCGCAATATTTCTCTTTTTCCTGCAGGACCCGGTAATTTTTCAATACGAAACCCTACTTGCTTCAAGGCACGTTTCACATCGCCTTTGGTGGAATAAGTAACCAAAACGCCATGATGTTTCATACTCTTGAATATGTTTTCAAATACGATACCAGACCATAATTCAGGCTGAACTTCGGGAGAAAATGCATCAAAATAGACCAAATCGAAATTATTTTCCGGTAATACCATATCCAAAGCGGATATTTTATGTTTAGTGATAACAAAATGTTCAGATAATTCTTCAGGTCTCCCCCACTCCACGGAATGAAGGGATTGAAATACTTCGTCCGTTTGTGGAAAGGATAGTTTATCGCTGTAATTTAATGCCTTCAACTCTTCTGTTGAGAGTGGATAAGGTTCTATGGCAAGATAATATATCTTCTGCCCTGTTTTATTGGCAAAAAAGTAGGTCAGAAGTGCATTGAGACCTGTTCCAAAGCCAATTTCCAGAATGGAAACCGTCTGCATTCGTTTTAAATTATCAGAATATAATCCTGATTGTATAAAGATATGTTCCGATTCCTGAATAGCGCCATGAATAGAATGATAACATTCGTCTAAACTTTCCACATATATACTGCTTGAACCGTCCGCAGTGATGATAACTTTTCTTCCCATGTTGTGTACCTTCGTTTTAGATTAAAAAAGATAAATAACAAGAACGACTTACATCAGCTTATATTTTTTCAGACATAGAAGTTATTGCATCTTCAAACAACCCTGTTATGAAAGAGATAATTTCAAAAGTAAAACCATGCTTGAAACTGTTTATAACTGCTGATATCGTAATCATTCCTTAGAATATCAACTCTTTTCCGCCCTCCTCCCCTCCCCTTTTTCTTCATTTGAAAAAAAAATACAACAAAATATCCATTCATAACTAAAAATAGATTACCTTTGCAGGCGAATAAATAAAATGAATAATACAGATGAAACAGATATGTTTTTTCCTTTTGGGAATATTAATGACAGGGACTTTGGTTGCTCAACAGACAAGTTTTTACGATTTTACGGTAAAGACTATTGACGGAAAGGACTTTTCTATGGGGCAGTTAAAAGGAAAAAAGGTTATGGTTGTTAATGTCGCGTCTCAGTGTGGATTGACGCCGCAATATGAACAGTTACAGAAACTATATGAAAAGTACGAAAAGAATAATTTCGTTATTATCGGCTTTCCTGCTAACAATTTTATGGAACAGGAACCCGGGACAAATCAAGAAATAAAAGAATTTTGTACATCGAAATATGGCGTAACCTTTCCTATGATGGAAAAAATATCCGTGAAGGGAGAAGATATTGCTCCCTTGTACCAATGGCTTACTGCAAAAATGAAAAATGGAAAAGAAGATGCACCGGTAAGTTGGAATTTTCAAAAGTTTCTCATTGATGAAAACGGGAATTGGATAAAGGCGATTGAACCAAGAACAAGTCCGATAGATGAGACAATTATTTCATGGATAGAAGAAGGAAACAAATAATAATTGTAGAGACGCGATGCCTCGCGTCTTTGCCTTATGTTCCTGTTTCGCGTCTTTGTTTCGCATTTTTGTTTCGCGGCGTTATTTCGCGGCACGGGGTTGTTTCGCGGCGTTTCTGTTTGCTATGCGGAGACGCGAAGCATCGCGTCTCTACGTTAGGGTTATGCGGCTTTCGGAGATTTCTGTTATTGATGAGGGAGCGTGTAATATTTCATTTTTTTATGTACTTTTGCGAAAAATAAAATACTGTCTATGAAACATGGTTTGTTTACGGCAAAAATGAAACTTTCAGATTTACTTTTTGCTGATTATAATTTAATTTTAGTTCTATCTCGTTTTGGAATAAAACTTGGGTTTGGAGAGAAAAGCGTAGAAGAAGTTTGCAATAAATATCATATTTCTTCCCCTCTCTTTTTGGTAGTGGTTAATGTTTCTACTTATAGCGAATATTTTCCGGATGAAAGTGAGATTGTCTTATTAAATGTAAATGAACTTATTGATTATTTACATGCTTCTCATATTTATTATTTGGAAGATAAAATTTCTTCTATAGAAAAACAGTTGAAAGAGCTATATTCCAAAGATGAAAAACGATATGGGGAAATGATTGAACGGTTTTTTTCCGAATATAAGAATGAAGTAGTTAATCATTTTTCTTATGAAGAGAACACGGTATTTCCTTATATTAGAAATTTATTAAAACAAAATACAAAAGTCAATTATCATATTAATCAGTTTGAAAAGAACCACAGTAATATAGAAGATAAATTAACGGATTTGATTAACATTCTTATTAAATATCTTCCGGAGAACGAACGAAATAAAGAAAAGGAAAATGCTTTGTTCAATATTTTTCTATTTACAAAAGATTTGAGTAAGCATATATTAATAGAGAATAAAGTATTGGTTCCTTGCGTCAAACTGATAGAAGAAAAATATGAACAACGATAGATACTATAAAATCATAATTGTAGAACCTTCCCCTATTATTGCCGCAGGATTAAAACACCTATTACATGAAAGCAACGAGTTTGTTATTGCAGGACACATGGATAATATTGCATACCTAAAAAATCGAATAGCGGCTTTGCGTCCGGACTTATTGATTGTTAATCCTGTTGTAATTGATTTCGATAAACGATTTGCCTTGCGAAGCCTGTTTCAGGATATACCTAATGTAGCGATTATGGCTTTGGTACACAACTATATCGATTCCGACATATTGCGGCAATATAATGGCGTGATTGAAATTTATGATACCTCTAATACCATTGAAACTAAATTGCGAAACGCTCTTTCTTCCCAAATAGATAAAAAAGAGTTTTTTGAAAATGGAGGAGATTTGACCGAACGGGAAATCGACGTACTGATTGCGGTTGCTAAAGGATTGATGAATAAAGAAATTGCGGATAAACTGAATATTTCTATTCATACGGTCATTTCTCACCGAAAGAATATTACCCGTAAAACAGGTATCAAATCCGTATCGGGATTGACGGTGTATGCTTTGATTAATAACTTAATTACCAGCGATGAAGTTTAATTATATTTTTCTTTTTTGAAATTATTAAAGTAAATTTATTTCTTTTGTTCATATTATAGATAAGAATATGTGGTTTAGTGTGATTACGCTGATTATTTCAGTTATTTCGTTGGGAGTTGATTTTATTATATATCGTTTCTTCAAATATTCCTTTCCTTTGCTGGCTAAAGTTGTGGGGATTATTGGGTTATTGTCTTTTCTTTACCTGTTGGTATTTATTGTGCTGTTCCTTTTTCGGACGGAAAACTTTCATTCTTTGAAATGGGGAATCTTTGTTTTTTTACTTTTAACAATACCGAAGATTATTTTCTTTGCATATTGGTTAATCGCGATTCTTCCTTTGTCGTTTTTCCCTTCTGTTCATAGAATCAGTATGTATATTGGGTTGGGGATAGAGTTACTTCTCTTTTTATCCATATTATATGGTAGTTTTATTGGAAATTCTATCATAAGAATGAAGCATGTTGTGGTTGAATCGGAACGGGTACCGGCTGGTTTTGACGGGTTCAGGATGATACAAATTTCAGATTTTCACTTGGGTACCTTTGAAAATAAAACAAGATTTGTAAAGCGTGTTGTAGATATTATTAATGAACAAAAGCCGGATATGGTTGCTTTTACCGGCGATTTGGTTAACGGTAACACTTCGGAGATAAATCCTTTTATTTCTATTTTGTCTCAAATTAAATCCATGTATGGCGTTTATTCTGTGTTGGGAAATCACGACTACGGCGATTATTACAATTGGAAAGATGAAAAAGAAAAATCAGATAACTTCAACCGCTTACTAACGCTTCAAAAAGAAATGGGGTGGATTCTCTTAAATGATGAGAATCGGCGTATTTATAGAGGAAATGACAGTATTGTTATTGCGGGCGTTCAAAATTGGGGAGACCCGCCTTTTAAACAGTATGGAGATTTACAAAAAGCCTATAAACAGGTAGATAAAAACTCCTTTGTGATTCTTCTTTCGCATAATCCTGTGCATTGGAGAGCGGAAGTTCTTCCCTCTACTTCTATTGATTTGATGTTGGCAGGACATACACATGCCGCACAAGTAAGAATAGGAAATCTCTCCCCTGCCAAATTGCGTTATGACGAATGGGCAGGATTATATAAAGAAGGAAACAGATTCCTTTATGT
>JAISDH010000378.1 GCA_031264975.1 Bacteroidales bacterium | reverse complement strand
GCTATTTCCGAACTGGTAAAAGGGCGTACAGTCATCGTCATTGCCCACCGCCTGCGTACCGTATCCGGCACAAATAAAATAGCCGTGCTGGAAAACGGTCTCCTCGTGGAAGAAGGCGTTAGCGATGAATTAATCGCCAAAAACGGACTGTTCGCCCGCTTGTACAGGATACAACAGGAAAGTTTAGGCTGGTCGGCAGGAAAAAGAGGAAATAATGATTAGCCGCCCATTAATCCGCGATAAATGCAAAAAGAAAATAACTGTTTCAGATTTGCAAGTGATTTGTTGTTGGTAAATTGACTTGAAGTTATATGAAAGATGATATTTTATTGTTATTCAAATGTTATTCACCATACGGAGATATTCATTGAGCAATACCGCCGAACGGTGTTTACAATACTGCCGTATTGCATTCACGATATAACTATATTGCATTCACGATATAACTATATTGCATTCACGATATAACTATATTGCATTCACAATGTAACTATATTGCATTCGCGATATAACTATATTACATTCGCGATATAACTATATTACATTCGCGATATAACTATATTACATTCGCGATATAACTATATTACATTCGTGATATAACTATATTGCATTCGCGATATAACTATATTGCATTCGCGATATCACTATATTGCATTCGCGATATCACTATATTGCATTCGCGATATCACCGTATCGTGTTCAACGATATCACCGTATCGCGAAAACGGTATCACCGTATTGCGAACAACGATATCACTATATTGCGAGAGATAAAAAAAGCAGATGTAGAACAAGAGTTTACAGAACGTAAAAATAGTGGTTAGCCACCCATTAATCTGCGATAAATGCAAAAAGAAAATAACTGTTTCAGATTTGCAAATGATTTGTTGTTAGAAAATTGACTTGAAGTTATATGAAAGAGGTTAGCGATTGTTACATATCCCCACCTCGTTTACACGCTAAGGCGATATTTTTGTGTAAACAAGGCGGGGATTTATCAGCTACCCTTTAAAATTTCAGTTTGCAGATTTTAAAGAGGCAATAGAGAGTATCAACCCCAGTGCAACGCTTAACAATGCCGCAAACAAAACTCGGAAATTAGCAGGCAAAATAAACGTTATCGTATGAGCTGGAATCCAGAAAAGTGGAATAGTTCTTTTGAATACAAAATCCCATTGCGTTTTCCAATCCATCACGGATAGAATATTCTTTACTTTAATCGGAATAATTAAACTTTTCAAATGTCCATGATGCTGTTGAATGTGTATGTCGGTAATTTTATGGACGGTCATAAATACAGGAGCAAAACTTGTGTTCATCATGGCGCTAATACAGAAAGCGCCCAATAATTTTAACCCCGAAAAAGGTTCGTTCATGGCGGCAATCAATCCGTGTAACCCGATTTGTTCTATAATAAATGGAGTCCCTTCCGCAAATACATTCATCGCAAAGGCAATCCATATTCCCAGCAGTCCCCAAACAACCATCTTCGGAAAGATACCAAACTCATTCCTATAATAGACGCCTGATTTAATGCGTAAAGCCAGCATTTCCCCAAAAGTGGCAAGGATAGCAAATTTCACAAACGCCATTAAATAAGGATGCTCTGCCGTAACGGATAAATAGACGCCCGATATTGTCGCTTTGCATAACAAAAAGCAAACGAGCAGTAGAGTGAAAATTATAGAAGCATATAAATCTGCTTTTCTCATATTACATTATTCTACAGTTACCGATTTTGCTAAATTTCGAGGCTGGTCAACATCTTTTCCGCGCATAATGGCTACATGATAAGCCAACAACTGTAAAGGAATTGTTGCCAGAAGTGGAACAAACATTTCTTCCGTTTCAGGAATTTCAATAACATAGTCGGATAAATTCTTTACGTCTGTATCTCCTTCTGTTACAACAGAAATTATTTTACCTCTACGCGATTTTACTACCTGAATATTGCTCACTACTTTATCGTAGGTTCCTTTATTTGTAGCAATTACAAGCACGGGCATATCTTCGTCAATCAAAGCAATAGGCCCATGTTTCATCTCTGCCGCAGGATAACCTTCCGCATGAATATATGATATTTCCTTTAGTTTCAAAGCGCCTTCCAAAGCGATTGGATAATTGTAATTTCTCCCCAGATAAAGTGCGTTATTAAATTTTTCCATGTAAGAGGCAATCTCTTTAATCTTATCATTTATCTTAAAGATTGTTTCTATTTTCTGAGGGATACTTTCCAGCTCATTAATAAGATGAGTATATCTGTGCTTTGCAATTTTTCCTTTCCGTTTCGCCAAACACAACGCCATCAAAGTTAAAACCGTTACCTGCGCCGTAAATGCTTTGGTAGAAGCAACGCCAATTTCAGGACCGGCATGAGTATAAGAACCGGCATGGGTTGCACGAGCAATCGCAGAACCTACCACATTGCATATTCCCAAAACAGTAGCTCCTTTTTGTTTGGCAAGTTCAACCGCCGCCAAGGTATCTGCGGTTTCTCCCGATTGGGAAATAGCTATTACCACATCGTCGCTGTAAATAATAGGGTTTCTGTATCTAAATTCGGAAGCATATTCAACTTCTACCGGAATACGAATCAAATCTTCAAACATATATTCGGCAACCAAACCGGCATGATAAGATGTTCCACATGCAACGATAATAATCCGCCTTGAGTTTAACAGATGATTTTCATATTCTACAATACCTCCCAAAGATACAATCTCTTTTGCAGAATTTAAACGACCTCGCATACTGTCTGCGATTGAACGGGGTTGTTCAAATATTTCTTTCAGCATGAAATGTTCATAACCTCCTTTTTCAAGTTGGCTAAGGCTCATTTCCAACTTTTCTATGTAATGAGGTTGAGGTCTAACTTTATTTTTTATCGTCTTAACATGAATATCTTCTCCTTTGGTGAGGATTGCAATTTCTTCGTCATTCAAGTAAACCACCTTATCTGTATATTCCACGATTGCCGACCCGTCGGAAGCAACATAAAACTCGTCTTGACCAAAACCGATAATGATTGGGCTGCCTTTACGGGCTACAACCAATGTATGAGGATTCTCTATTGAGATAACAATAATTGCATAAGTCCCGACAACTTGGGTTAATGCAAGACGAACTGCTTCTGATAATTCTACATTCTCATTTCTTTTAATATCTTCTATTAAATGAATCAATACTTCCGTATCTGTTTCACTGGAAAACTCATGACCACGATTGATTAATTCTGTTTTTAACAGTTGGTAGTTTTCTATAATGCCATTATGTATTAATGCCATTTTTTTATCGGACGAAAAATGTGGGTGCGCATTTACGTTATTAGGTTCTCCATGTGTTGCCCAACGCGTATGCGCTATTCCTGTTTTACCGGAAACATCTTTATCTTTACAATAGCATTCCAATTCATTTACTTTTCCTTGGCGTTTGTAGATGTTAATTATTTCATCCTGTATAAGTGCAATGCCTGCACTGTCATATCCTCGATATTCCAAACGATGCAACCCTTGCATAAGAATAGGGTGAGCATCCTTATTACCAACATAGCCTATTATTCCACACATGTATTTTTATTTATCAATAATCGTATAATTAATTTTCAAATGCAATCGTTTATCGAAGTCGTTAGCCGAAGCAGGATGCGTACCATATATCATTAACCGAGATAAATGCGTAGCGCTCGGATTGACTAATAGATTTAATTGATAATTATCCCCGACGCCGTCAACTAAATTCTGAATATATTGCGTAATATTGAAACGGTACTCTTTTGTGGTTTTATTATAACTTCCTCCAAAGTAATTATTTTCCACTCCCAAATAATAGTCCGGTAAGAAAGCGTCTCCGAAAGCAGGATTGGTATAGGTCATAAACAAGGAGCTTGGTGGAGAATAGTTAAGTAAATTGTCATCTTTGTGGGAAACTACCAACAAGGCTCGATGAATTACGACTTTCCGGTCTTTAAATGTTTCTTTCAAATGGGGAAAATTTAGCGCAACTTTAATCCCGGCGCCAGCCTGTCCATATAATACTTCTCTTGCGCTTGTATAATTCCTATTTAGCTGATCTCGAAGATTGGATTCTGCTTCGTTGTAATCAAAATGGTTAACGCTGCCGAAATGAGCGGTTGAATCATTTAAATTGAAGGTGTATTTTAGCCCTTCTGCCTGCTCATTATGGTAATATAGCGTCAATTGGGAAAGCGAATGCGTCATATTAAAAGATAGCATACAACCATTGCCTGTCGGCGCCTCCGCTTCCAAATACAATCCCTTAAAATACTCCACAAATGCCGCATCATTGGTATATTCACCTAATCCTGATTTGGAAATAAATTTATTCTTCGCAAAGTCTTTATCCAATCTAACGCGAAGATAGAGAGACGAAGAAGAATCCTGTTTTACGGTCGGCGTCGGAGTAATATATAAATTGGGCTGTTCTGTCAAAAAAATACCGTTATGATTAATGGCTGATTTTGTATAATATCTCTCACTCTTTAATAAATTGCCAGTCAGTTCATAAACCCCAAGCCGAAAAGAATTGAGAGTATCTCCATAATAACCCGCATACGCCAATGTCAAAACCAAAGAATCTACCTCTGCATTGCTTCCAAAATTTACAGAGAATGCCGACAAACGGAATTGCGTATAAATACAGGCTTGTGTTTTTCCAAAAACAGGGTCATGAATATAGCCTAACATATTCGTAGAAACATTTGATGTTACTAAACTGTCATGTAGCGCAGAATAAGCAACAATCGTAGTTGTATCAAAATAATCGGTATTCAAAAATTCCTCATCAGGCTGAACACCTAAACCAATCAAGCCCGCATCTTCTTTACATCCGACACAAACGATTATTCCAACAATAAGACATATTATATACGAAAAATTTTTCAAAATGCTGTTTTGTTTTAGTAACGTATATTATATAATACTATTGTACAAAGTGAGGTAATCATCTCCATATTGTTCTTCCTTGTGTTCAAAGTGTAATTTTTGGGAATGGTCAACATAGGAACGAATTTCTTCGCTTACATCTTTATGAGAAATAACGACAGCATCTGCATAGTCAACAGCTAATTTCATAGTAGATTCAAATGTTGCCTGTTTGTATAAAACCGAATCCTTTAAAGGAATGCCTGCTGATTTAAGTTTGGAAAAAAGAGACCGAAATGTTTTATCAAACGAATCATTGTAGATAGAATATACTACCTTAGAATTGGCAAAAAGCGGATTGTCAACATAAATTTTCTTTATAAACAGCGGAACCAAACAAGATATCCATCCGTGACAATGAATAACGTCCGGATTCCACCCTAAATTTTTAACCGTCTCAATAACTCCACGCGCATAAAAAATAGCTCGTTCATCATTATCCGGCAAGAATTTACCCATTTTATCATGCAGCATTGTCCTCCGTTTGAAATATTCTTCATTATCAATAAAGTATGTTTGCATACGAACCGATTGAATGGACGCAACTTTAAGTATTAATGTATGGTCATTGTCATTAATAATAATATTTTGTCCTGATAAACGAATCACTCCATGTAATTGGTTTCTTCGTTCATTAATTATTCCAAAACGAGGCATAAAAGTTCGTATATCTAATCCTTTCTCCTGTATGCTTTGTGGAAGATACCTGCCTATGATTGACATGTGCGAAACTTCTAAATACGGCGTTATCTCTTGATTTACAAAAAGTACCCTTTGTATTGACATTTTGTCTTTCTAAAAAAATTATATTGTTTTTACAAAGATACAAAAAAAACAAATACAGAGCGTTATTTTTGTACTAAAAATAACACTTG
>JAISDH010000312.1 GCA_031264975.1 Bacteroidales bacterium | reverse complement strand
AACCTGCAATATAGATTGAACAGAGGTTAGAAAAAAACAGAAAGAAGGAAAAATTATTGTCGGAAAAATGAATGGATAAGGGAAAAAAGTGTTATCTTTGCAGCAAAAAAAGAGAATGAATATAGAAGAATTACGAGAACACTGTCTTGCTGTGAAGGGAGCCGTCGAATGTATGCCGTTTGACGAAGATACCATGGTTTACAAAGTAATGGGGAAAATGTTTGCCTATTTTTCTCTTATGCCGAAAGAAAACGGATTTTGGGTGAATATGAAATGCCATCCGGAGAAATCTGCTCATTTAATGGAGCATTATCAAGGGATTACTTCGGGTTACCATGCAGACAAGAGGTATTGGATTACGGTATATATTCAAAGCGACATCCCCGACAGGCTCATTGTGGAACTGATTACCCACTCCGTCGAGGAAGTAATAGAAAAACTCCCTAAATATAAAAGGATTGCATATCAAGAATCAAAATAGAAAGGATATAGCGTTGAGTTGTACTGTCGGGAGAATGACCGGATAAGGGAAAAAAGTGTTACCTTTGCGGCAATAAAAATTTCAGGAACATGCTACAAAAAACAGAAAACGAACAAAACAATATGTTGAACGAAACAATACAAGCGATAATGAATCGCTATTCCTGTCGGGCGTTTACGGAAAAAATGCCGCCTGACGAAGATTTACAGATAATCGCGAAGGCTGCCCTGGCTGCTCCCAGTGGAGTTAACCGACAACCTTGGCGCATAATTGTTGTAAAAAACAAATCCCTAATCAAGGAAATGGACGACGAAGGCATGAAAATTCTTGCCGCGATGTCTGACAAGTCTCTGTACGAACGAATCAAGGCGCGAGGCGGAAGACTGTTTTATGGCGCGCCCTGCATGACGGTAATTCCGATAACGCAGTCGGTTCCCGCTGGTGCGGAGATGTTTGATTGTTCCATTGTTGCGGAAAACATCGCTCTGGCGGCAACATCCATGGGTATTAACAGTTTGATTTGCGGACTTGCCGTATTACCGTTCGCCGGAGAAAAGGGTGTGGAGTTCCGCAATCGGCTCGGATTCCCGGAAGGATATGAGATGGGACTTGCCGTTTTGTTAGGTTATGCCGCAGAACAGGGAGGCAAACCGCACGAACTTGATTTGTGCAAAGTAAGTTTTGTAGAATGACGATAACAAAACAGCCGGATGGTATTTGAATGATTACCGGAGACTATTACCTTTGTGGCGATATTATTTTATTGAAAGACGATATTGTTTTATTGAAAAAAACAGACAAATGCAAGAAATATACATACAAAATAAAACCTTTGACGGAAACGATTTTGCCGACACTCCATTGACAAAAGGCGAATATGAAAACTGCATTTTCAACAATTGTAACTTTGCAGACAGCGACCTGTCCGAGTTTAAGTTCACAGACTGCATGTTTGACGGTTGTAATTTGAGTTCGGCAAAGCTTAACAAAACGGCGTTTTGGAATATCAAATTCAAGGACTGCAAGATGTTAGGACTTCGCTTTAACACCTGTAATGAGTTTGGAGTTTCCTTTTCCTTTGACGGCTGCAAGTTAAGTTATTCTTCGTTTTATAAAACCAAAATCAGAAGGACCATTTTCAAAGATTCACACTTAGAGGAAGCAGACTTCACAGAAGCCGACCTGACAACTGCCACATTTGACAACTGCAATCTGCTACATGCCATTTTTGACCACACAACGCTTGAAAAGGCAGACTTTAGAACTTCGTACAACTATTCCATAGACCCCGAAGTCAACCGCATTAAGAAGGCAAAGTTTTCAATCTTGGGCGTTTCAGGACTTTTAGAAAAATATGATATTGACATAGAAATATGAACCGACAGAAATAACAAGCAAAATGGCAAATTATTTTACTAATTTTTTTTTAATCGTATACCTAATAATGAATAATGAAGTGTTCAGCAGGTACGCACAGATGATGCAGATTGAAAAGACTAACACAGGTATTATTCATTCAAATGCTTTATGACAGGTTTTGGCAGGAGGTAAGCGGAAAGTGTAATTCAGTTGATTATTGTCTGGAAAATGACCGGATAAGAGAAAAAGTGTTACCTTTGCAGCCGATAAAAAATAACAAATTATATAAGGAAGTAAAAAAAACAGTGAAAAATATTAATGAAAGTAAGAAGATAGCCCGAATTGCCGGAATATGGTATTTGGTTTTGGCTATAGGAGCTGGCTATAGCTGGATGTTTATCACAAATATTTATGTTGACGGAAACGCAACATTGACAGCTGAGAATATTGTAAGAAGTGAATTTCGGTATGTTATCGCCATTATATCCGGCATAATCGGTCAATTGGGTTTTATTCTTTTGGGATTAACTCTGTATCGGTTATTCAAACAGGTGAATGAACACATTTCAAAAATCATGGTAACTTTAGTATTGATATCCGTTCCGATTACGTTTTCCGCTATTATTATTGAGACAGGCGCGCTGATTGTACTTAAAAGGGCAGATTATCTGAATGTATTTACCACAGAGCAGATTCACTCAATCGCAATGACTTTTGTCAGTTTGCATATTGAAGGAATACATATTGTCACAATATTTTGGGGGTTATGGCTCTTCCCGCTGGCTTATCTTGTATATAAATCGAATTTCATTCCGAAAGTCTTTGTAATTTTGCTTATCCTTTCAGGGATTTGTTATTGTATTGGCAGTATCTCTCCCTTGACAAACCCCGTATTTTACGCAAAAATAGAATATATTTTAAGTATTCCCGAAGCTGTAGGCGAAGTGTCATTATTACTTTGGCTATTGATTAAAGGGGTATCGGTGAAAAAAATTCATTGCCAGGAACATTAACAATGCTTTAAAAGAGGCATTGCAGGCGCTTTCACTTGTCATAAGACTGGCAACAATTACCACAGACGGAAGAACCTGACTGAGAATTATTCATTAATTTTATCCGGCTCGTTACTATTTTTGTTGTCGCTTTCTATCTTCAACACACCCTTTGCATTCAGCGGGCTAACAACCTTCTTACCGGTTTCGGCTTCGAGTTTCAGGCGGGCTTCGCGGGCAATATTTCCGCCACGACGGGCAACGTCTTCATGTTCCGTCATGGTTTCGGGATTTGATGTTTCTGATATTTCTTTGGTTGACAACTCGGCAAGCATGTTTATCACCAGTTCTTTATTGGTCATATTATCACGAAGATTTTCCTTTTTCAAACCTTTGAACTGTTTATATTCTTTCGCTGTTTTCCCGCCTATATCTTATAAATAATGTCGGTGAGAGATGCAAATTGAACGCCTTCCTGCAAGCCGCGCGATTTCTATTCGTCGGTCAATTCCTTGCGGATTTCAATACTGTTCATGCGCTGATTTATCCAATTGTCGGAATATCCCAAACGTTTATAGTCCGTCATTGCCTGTTCGATAGACAATTCAGGGTCTTGCAATTGGTCTAAACGTTCCTTACCCGTCTGCGCCAACCATTGCTTGAATGGCTCTGCCTTTGGAGAGGGAATAGATTGTATAATTCTGAAAATTTGTTCTGTAGAAGCGACGTCGGTTAGACGCATTTTGCCATCCTGCGCAGGCAATTTCAACTGGTTACAATTTGTAACCGATTCATTCCCTTCCTCTATTAGCCTTTTTTTTACCACTTTCCAATAATTTATAGCGCCGTCTTGCGTGGATTGGTCGGCTAGAATACCGACAACGTCCACCACCGAAAAAATACCATTCTTCCTTGTCTTCGTTCCATGCGGTACGCACCTGCTTTGTTTCAAATAATTTTACATTCGTTTTATCTTCCATGTTTTTTTTATTGACTATGCTCCTTTCGGAACGGGTTTTACTTAATAAAAATATTCCGCAAAGCTACTCATTTTTTATTTATCAGCACGATTCGTTATAGAACCTGTTATTCATTCAAATGCTTTGAGACAAGTTCCGGGCTTCATAATTGATTTTTTGTTTACCTTTGCAGTCGTGAAATTTAGTAATTTGTTTAACTAATAAAAAAAGAAAGCAAAGGATATGAATATATTATTTATCGGCATAATCATTGGCATAGTTGCCGGAGCGCTTGACGCCTTACCAATGATTATTAAAAAATTAGACAGAAAAGATACGGTTTCTTCTTTCGTGCAATGGTTTTTTGCTTCCATCGTAATTGCGCTTGTTGATATTCCGGAAGTAGCGTGGTGGCTTGAAGGCAGTATAATCGGTGTAGCGTTAGCAATTCCTATTGTGATAATTGTTTCAAAAACAGACAAAAAATCCGTCCCCGTTATTTTAATCACATCCATTGTACTTGGTGCGCTTGCAGGCGTCGCTATTCATTTTTTGACTGAAATGAGCAAATCGCTATGAATAAAGAACATCAAATAACAAGTATTATAACCGAATGAATCAAGAATCAAACATCCTATTTTACACTACCCCAAATGGACAGGTAAGCATTCATGTTCAGTACGAAGACGGTAGTTTTTGGCTTACCCAAAAACGAATGGCAGAATTGTTTGCCGTTGATGTGCGAACAATAAATGAACACCTGCAAAACATTTACCATAGCAAAGAATTGCAGAAAGAAGCAACTATCCGGAAAATCCGGATAGTTCAACAGGAAGGCAAGAGGGAAGTATCTCGCGAGCTTGATTTCTATAATTTGGATACCATTATAGCCGTCGGATATAGGGTAAACAGCTATCAAGCTACCCAATTCCGCATCTGGGCGACCGACACCTTGAAAGAATTTATCATCAAGGGCTTTGTGATGGATGACGAACGTCTGAAACAGGGAAAAAATTTCGGTAAAGATTATTTTGACGAGTTGCTGGAACGCATACGCGAAATCAGGGCAAGCGAACGTCGATTTTATCAGAAAATCACCGACATTTATGCTCTTTCGGCAGATTATGATAAAAACTCACCCGTAACCAAAGATTTTTTT
>JAISDH010000311.1 GCA_031264975.1 Bacteroidales bacterium | reverse complement strand
GTCGAAAGAATCTGCATCGGAGACAGTGATATCGTAGAAATTACCTGCAGAAATATTGTTTCCTTCTTTGGGGATAATTACCGTATTATCTACTTCCGGCGAATCAAACTCCGTCCGACCTATAAACTGATTATCTTCTTCCGTATCTATTAATACTTTGAATGTCTTGCCAATCTTTTGTTTGTTTTTTTGTAAAGAAATCAATTGTTGAAGCGCCATTAATTCTTCGCGTCTGTTTTCTTTTTCTTTTTGGGAGATGGCGTCTTTTAATTTATAGGCGGGGGTATTTTCTTCGTGAGAATAGGTGAAAACTCCGACTCTATCCAATTGTCTTTCCGCTAAGAAGTCGCGCAGTTGATAAAACTTTTTCTTTGTTTCTCCCGGAAAACCAACAATAATAGAGGTTCTGATAGCCATATTGGGTATTTTATTTTGTATCTCATCCAACAGTTTGCGTATTTCATCTCCCGTAATCCCTCTTTTCATGGCAGAGAGGACGTCGTCATTGATATGTTGTATCGGAATATCCAAGTATTTGCAGATACGTGGATATTCTTTTATCAAATCCAATATTTCCATTTGAAAGGAATTGGGATACAGGTAATGCAGACGTATCCATTCAATGTTTTCCACCTTTAATAACTCTTCTAAAAGAGAATACAGTTTCCGTTTTTTATAGAGGTCATACCCGTAATGCGTCAAATCCTGTGCAACAAGTATCAACTCTTTAACGCCCTGTCGAGCCAAAACAACAGCTTCGTCGCGAATGCGTTCAATCGGTTTTGAAACCTGTTTCCCACGAATGGCAGGTATAGCACAAAAGGCGCATTGATGACTGCATCCCTCCGATATTTTTAAATATGCATAATGAGAAGGAGAACTTATTTTCCGAACCGTTAACGCTTCCGCGTAAAACTTGACATTCAAAAACGATAAAATAGCCTCAAACGAATTTACGCCGAAAACAGCGTCCAACTCCGGTATTTCTCTCCGCAAATCATCCGCATATCTTTCAGACAAACACCCAAAAACGATAAGTATTTTTATCTCTCCTTTGGCTTTTTGTTCTACGCATTCCAAAATGGTTTCAATGGATTGCGCTTTGGCGTCATTAATAAACCCGCACGTATTAATCAGCGTAACGGGCAAAGGTTTGGAAGATTCGTGGGTTGTTTGAAATGAATTTCGTTCCAATTGAGCCGCCAACTGTTCCGAATCAACTTTGTTTTTAGAACAACCCAACGTTATTATATTAATTTCATAATCTATTAATTTCGCTTTTTCCGCGCCTGTTTTATAGATTAGATTCTCCTTTAAATGTTCAGAAGCCTCGTTCATGTTGTGATGAAAACAATTATTTTTTTCCGGTTGTAGCGTCTTTATTCCGGTCTTTGAGCACTTTTTTCACTCCGCCCTTGTATGAAACCTGATAGGTAATTTCTCCTGTTTCGGAATAGTAAGTCCAGACACCTGTTTTATTTAGCATATTATAAGCGCCCTGACTTTGTTTTTTTCCGTTGGGATAATATTCAACCCATTTCCCGTGCGCAAAGTCATCATAGAATCCCTGTTTTCGGAGAACCTTTCCAAGTTTATTGTAAAATAACCACTTCCCACATTTACGGTCAAATTCATACGTTCCCGATTCAAGAGGGATTCCAAGCTGCGAAAACTCCATCCATTTTCCATGTTTCTGGTCTTCCCTGTAGGTTCCCTGATTATGAAGCTTTCCTGTTTCCCAATAATCGGTATATTGTCCATGCTTCTTGTTTTGGTCGTAATCTATTTTATATTTCAAAACATCATTTGGGTACCAGCCATACCATGTTTTACACATCAATCCATTACAAAAAGAACCTTCATCCTGTTTTTTCCCTGAAGGGTACCATTGCGTCCAAAGTCCGTTTTCTTTATCATGAAGGAAGTCGCCCTGTCTTTGTTTTTTTCCGTCCTCATACCAGGCAACCCATGTTCCTTCCCGCTGTCCCTGTTTGAAGGCGCCTGCTTTCCATTTTTCGCCTGTCTCATAATAAAATATCCAGTCTCCTTCCTGTAGTCCGTTTACAAAATTCCCCTTACTTCCCAAAACGCCGTCCTGATAGTAAAAAGACCACAAACTGTCCTGTAGTCCATTGCGGAACAAGCCTTGCATTTCCACCTTTTCATTATCATACCACCACGTGGTAAATCCCTCCACGTCGCCATGACGGTATATTCCTTCAAATGCTAATTTTCCATTGGAATGATATTCCGTACATACCCCTTCCAATAAATCTTCCTGATAGAAACATAGTTTTTCTGTTTGCCCGTTCGGATAATAAAATTTCCATTGTCCTTCTTTTTCATAGTCTTTGAAATAGCCCGTACTTTCCAGTCCGCCGCTTATATGCCAACTCGTAAAGACGCCTGTTTGTGGATAATAAATCGCTTGTCGTTGTCCGTTGTTGTACCAGGTTTTCCATTCTCCAATTTGCTTTCCGTCCCGATAATATCCCTGTGCAGATATAGCTCCTCCCGGATGATAATACACCCAGTAACCTTCTTCTTTACCGTCTTTTTTTTCTCCTTCGCTTTTGGTTTTCCCATTTTCCCAATAATCAAAAACCTTAACCGACTGTCCTGTGCAGTACAAACTACTCAATAAAATATAACATGCAATAATATTTCTCTTCATCTATCTCTATTTTTAAATACCTTTCCAAATAAAGGGGGATAAGTATAACCCCCCTACAAATAAAATATTAATTAACCTATTTCTTTATTAACGCTATACATCTGTTTTCGTACACACATACACCGCCAACACAACCATTCTCCCAAAACCGCATCCTGTTTTCCTGCTTTATACCGGATGAATGTCTTCAATAACATCTCCCCTAACGCAAAAACAGTAGAAACATTTTTCAATCTAAAGAAAGGGGGATATAAAATATCCCCCTCGGAGTAAAGAAAGGGGGATATAGTACAAGTTCCCCCTCAGAGTAAAAAAATTATTTATTATTTAGTATGTCCTATTAACGCAGGATATTTATTTTAGTATATATGTCTGTATTTTTTTCCGAAAAAGATACAAGCAAAAACTCGTTCACTTGCTTACTCGTCTGCTTGCCTGTATTTTTGGCTGCCCTTCATCTGCCTTTTGTCTGAATCATGATTCACAGGATGAAAGGATGAGCAGGGTTAAAGGGTTAAAGGGTTAAAGGGCGAAGGTATGAAAGGGCGAAAGGCACAAGTAACGAATCTTTTCTTCGTGGCTTGCCGACCTGTTGCTTGTTGACATCTTTCCTTTCGCCCTTTCGTCCTTTCGCCCTTCATGGCTTGCCTGCCTGTTGCTTGTTGCTTGTTGCCTGTTGCTTGTTGCCATCTTTCCTTTCGCGCCTTCGCCCTTTACCCCGTTATTCTTCGTCTGTCGGGGTGTAGGTTCCGATACTTTCGGCAACTCTTAAAAATTCGGCGTCGGCATGTTTGTGTAACTTAATGGCGGTGGTAAAAGGTTCGTAACGGATTTTGCCATG
>JAISDH010000258.1 GCA_031264975.1 Bacteroidales bacterium | reverse complement strand
AAACAGGAATCGTTTGGCGCTAACCATTAACCGTTATTTGCCATTTCTTCTGTCCGAATATATAGGTTGGAAATTGTCGATAAAAAGCGGCGGCGAACATAGCCGGTTTGGGTGTATTTATGCCCTCATTTTTTCCCTGCCGATAAGAGATTATTTTCCCGATTTTTGTCTCCTTTTTTTGTTCGTTTTTTGAGAAGGTTCAAAAAAAAATGGAAACTATTTTTGCCTCATTTTTCTCATTTTTCCAAGACTTGGAGTTCGTAGATGTTAATTGTCTGAAAGAATGTTAGATATGTTTTTTCATTTTTTCATACCGCCAAAAGACAGTTTAAAGCAATAATAATCAAAGATATATATATACCTTTTTTTTCAACTAATTGATGTTGAAACAGGCATGAAAATCACCCTGTTTAATTAACAATGTGTGGTTGAATAAAATGTGAAAATCAAAAAAAATACCTTGCGATTTTTCGCCAATTTTGGAGCACAAATTTTTAGGAAAATGAAACACATTAAATTAAACGAAGAATTGACGCACTTAATTAGTAGAAATATGAGTAAAATTAGAAGAGCTCTTATCGTGGTTTGTTCAGTAGCATATTTATCTCTTAATACGGATTTGGTATATGCTCAAAACACACAAGGAGGAAAACAGGAACAGGTTCTATCACAGATAGAACAAAAGATGGTATCGTTTTTAGCGAACGTACAAACTAAGCAGGAAGAAGTTCAAGCACAGATTAAGCAACTGGAATCGGATTTGCAAAATCATCAGGCAAAAAAGAAAAAGAAAAAAGACCAAGCTGCCGATGAATTAAAAGAGCAAACGCTGAAAAAAAATATTGCAATTCTGTTGGACAGAAGTAAACAATATCAAAAGTTGGAAGATGACGCACATGCATTTCTTGCAACCGTGAAAGACAAACAGGAATATGCTCAGGCTCATCCCGAACAGAAACCTAATACAAATCGCCCTGCACAAAGTCAACAAACTAATCAGGGGCAAACGGCGACTTTGTCTGAACGTGAAAAACAAATTCAAGCAGTACAAAAAAATATTGCCGAATTGACAGCACAAATAGAAGCAAAGAAACAGACGTCTCAATCTGCTCAATCAACAGTTTCCCCCGAAAGGGAAAAACGATTGCAAGAATTGGAACTGAAAACGCTTGCTTTGAATGAACAAATGATAGCATACGCGCAAAAACAGCAACAAAAATCAGCCGGCGTATCTGGACAAACTACTCAAATGACAGCTGTCGAAAAAGAACAGAAAATTCAAGAGGTGATGCAGAACATTGCTGATATAACAGAACAAATCAATAAACAAAAGCAGGCAAATCAAGTTGCATATTCCCCTGAAAGAGAAAAACGAATTCAGGAATTGGAAAGAAATGCCGCTACTTTGAATGAGCAATTAAAAGTACAAACGCAAGCGCAACAAAAGCCAGCTACTGTAAGCGAAAAGCCAATAGCACAATTGACAGCTGCCGAAAGAGACCAAAAAATTCAAGAGGTAATGCAGAGTATAGCTGATATAACAGAACAAATCAATCAGCGGAAACTGGCTGCCGGAATGCCAACCGACCAAAAGCAACCTACTCAACTTGCCGCCTCTACGGATAGAAATAAATCATCGCAAGACGTCAAAAAGAATCTTACTGTGCCGACTAATCAGCAAACGCAAACTCCTGCACAACAAAGACCGGCTAATGTCAATGAACAAAGACCAAGCGTTAATGAACAAAGACCGACAACTCAGCCGATAGCGTCTACCGAAAAAGATAAACAAATAAAAGCATTGGAACAAACGGTTGCCGATTTGAATGTTCAGGTTAAAACATATAGTCAAAATCAGCAAAGACAGGTAAGTACGTACGAACAAAAACAAAAAGAGTTAACGGCAACCATATCTGCAAAGGATAGGAGAATCCAGGAATTGGAAAGAAGCATTAATCAGTTATCTGCCAATAGAAGCTATACTTCTACAAAGCAGGAACTAGCATCTTCTTCAAGAACACAGCCAACAACTTCTCAAAGAATTAGCACGTCAACGTCAACGTCGAGAAGTCAACCGTTGATTTATCAAGGAAATATCAATTCGGGATATTATATTATCTTTGGTAGCTTTATTGAAAGAAATAATGCCGAAAGATTTCTTGCAAAGCTAAAAAGGAAATATCCTAATGTAGCCGACTTGGGTAATAATAATATGTTTGGAATGTATAGAACGGGAATAGGTCCTTATAACACCAAAGAAGAAGCGCTTGCAAACAGACCAACTGATGCAAAAAATTGGGTATACCGTGTTGAAACCATCCCAAATACACTTGTGGCTTATTTTGAAATCATTGCCGAGTAAAAGAAATATTGTGTAATTGAGATTCTTCTTCTCATTATTTAATATTGTAATTTTCTCTAAGAATAATTGTTTTTGTTAAAACGATTAGGGGTAACTCCCTAATCGTTTTTTGTTTTTGCGCGACGACGTTAATACATTTCTCACCCATCTATGCGGTGATTTACCGAATAGAAAACCCGTTTCCAAGCAATAAACTTCGCTTGTTCCACAAATCTACCTCTTACTCTACTCCACACGCGACCCTAATCCAGACCTTTGTGTTGAGTTTGTAATTAATGGATATAATCGGAAAGGATGTTTTGTAATTTTTTACGGGCAAAGAAGATTCTACTTTTTACCGTACCCATGGAGATGTTCATTTTTTCTGCAATTTCCTTATATTGATATCCGTCGAGGAACATTTCAAAGGGGATTCTCTGTTGTTCTTCTATTCTATTGATTTGTTTGTTTATTTCTTTGACATAATAATTCATATCTGCCCGTTCCGGCGATTGAAGTACAAATTGTTTGATGGTAGAAATATCGGCATGATTATTCATGACTTCATTTATCCGTTTACGTTTACGATAATCATTAATAAATGTATTTCGCATAATGGTTAGCACCCATGCTTTTAGATTTGTATCTTCTTCGTATTTATCTTCTGACGTCAATACTTTCAAATAAGTATCTTGCACTAAATCTTCGGCGTCTTCCGAATTACATGTGAGAGTTATAGCAAAATGATTCAGTTTACCTTGCATGGAAAGTATTGCTTCTTTAAAACTTTGGTTATTCATCTCTTGCCTCCTTTATTTATGTAGGGACATTCCCTGTAGTTAATAATAATTGTGTTTATTGTTCATTATTGTGGAATAATTCTATCTGAATTTTTTGTTAGAAAAGTTTTCCAATTGGAATATGATTTTTCGTTGGAAGGGTATTTGCATTGAAGATAATGACAAATAGCAATACCAACGGCGTCGGTTGCATCCAAACAGGCGTGTTCTTCTTTAAATTCTGCCAAATGATGAAGCATGGCAGCGAGTTGCTCTTTAGATGCGCTTCCTTTTCCGGTAATGGCTAATTTGACCTTTCGTGGAGAATATTCATAAACGGGAATATTGTTGTGCATAGCTGCGGCAATTGCCACGCCTTGCGCTCTACCTAACTTTAGCATGGATTGAATATTCTTACCATAAAACGGTTCTTCTATGGCTACGCTATCGGGGTGGTTTTCTTCTATAATAGCCGTAACTCCTTCAAATATATCTTTTAGCCGTTCTATATGTGTTTTTTGTTTGTCTAATTTTAGAACATTCATTTTCAGCACAGATATACTATTATTCTTTATTTGAATAACGCCATATCCCATAATATTTGTACCGGGGTCGATTCCTAAAATGATTTGTTCTTTTGTTTGCATGTTGTCTACGATTTTATACTTTTAATAGATACAAAAAATTTGCCAAAGTCATTTTTCTCCAATATTTTTTCCGGAATATTTATGTGGAATAATGAAAGACAGTGATTTTTGGGAACGATTTTTTTGAAAGAAATATTTT
>JAISDH010000052.1 GCA_031264975.1 Bacteroidales bacterium | reverse complement strand
ATAGGAAAAGGCTTTCCAAATAAAAAACCACAACATAAAACTGTGGGCTATAGTTTTGAGAAACTCCGCCACTGCATCCGTCTTCTTTCCTTCGGTCAGGTCTTTGATTGCCTCTTTATCTTTCTGTTCAGATACAATGCGTAGGACCATCTTTCCCTTTTAAAGGTTCTCACAAAAATATTATTAGCCGAATCGGAAATAACACAGAATATCGTTCCAAATACTTTCTCATTCGGCGTAGCGTCCGCGCTACACCGAATGCAAAGGCTTTCTCTATTTTGTTTTTTACTCTTCTGATGTATATACCAAAGTCCAATTAACCGCTTCCATATCTGCTAATGTAATTTGCCATTCCTTTTTTATTGGGTATTTCTGTTTAAATTCCTCGCAAGACATTGTATCCATATCTATGCGGTTAAAAACACCAATATACCACACAATATCAGGATAAATTTGCATCTCTTTTACAATCATATCTATTTCTATTTTCCTACTTGAATATGGTTTTATCATATTATTATAAATAAAATCCTCATATTCAAATTTTGTTGTTGGTTTTATGCATAATGAATCTTGCGCTACAGAAATATTCATAAGTCCTATGCATATTATTTCCTTATCAGAATTATTTTGAATAGTGATAAAATATTCACCCATTTTCTCTTTGCAACTTCCGTTACAAAAAAACACAAAAATAAATATCAATAAACTAAATTTATATTTTTTCATTTCAATTTATAAGTTAATAAAAAATAGCAGGAATTAAACCCCGCAATGGCCAGTATATTACAGGGTCCGTCCAATGAAATTTGCCTGATATAGGATAAGCAGAATAATTTCGTTCTCCTGTGCGAGAATTTATATAGGGAGAGCCTCTCCAACTGTCATCTGTAAAACTATTTCTATCAAAATAGTCAAGACTTCCCGTTACATAACCGTCTTTTCCACTACCATAATGCTTATCAAAATACGCCATTCCCTTGTAGCTTGCGTCAGCCTCAAACCATCGGTCATGGTGTCTCGGGGAGTTTGGATTATCGCTTTTTTGCGTAATAGCGCTTTGTAAACTTGGAATACCTACCGTAAGTAAATATACGGATCCGTGCTGCTGACTTTGTATATAGTGTCCGTATTCGTGAACAAACAAATGGTCTTTCCAATCGGCTGTGTAGCCTTTTGCTCCCGCTGTATAATAGCCAATGGTTATTGCTTTAGCATTTAACCCCATATCTACTGCCGTCATTCCGTAGTTATGTGTTACATTGTTTACCTGCCCTATAGCATTTACGCCCGAAACAAACAAATCTCCAACCACAGTTTGAGGAAATTGCCAGGTAACCCGGGAGATAAACTCCCACATAATATTTCGTCTGGGTGGCTGCCCCGGGTTTGACGTATACGCTCTTTATGCGCTGGTTGTCCGTCCCGTAGGTAAGCGTATATTTATGGGCGGAACTTATGGCCAGTTCCTCAGGCCTGTTGATGCTGTTATTCATTTGCCGCCCGTTGCCGGAAGCGAAAACCGGAACCGTCAGCAGCACAAACAGTATCAGAAACAGTTTCTTCATTCTTTTTACCGCTTTTTGCTGTAAAGATATGATTTTTTAAGCAATATATACTTCTTCTGTACGGGAAATGGCTGTCCGTCCAAAGTAAAATCCCCAAAGAAAAACGGGTTTTCTTCGGGGATTTCTCTATGTGTAAGGGCTTTTTATTCTTCCGGCGGATAAACTACTGTCCAGTTCATTCGTTGCAAATCTGCCAATGTCAGTTGGTAACGATGCAAAATTGGCACATACTTACGGATTGTGTCGCAGGGCTCTGCTATATATATCATAAGTTTCCGCATCCATAATCAAAAACTGTATATATGGAATTACTTTAAAGTCAGTCTCCCAACTTTTGCCTCTATCAGAACTTCCACTGGGAAAATTTAATGAAGAATTAGGGGGTTTTGCTTATTCTGTTTTATCTTTTCTATATAGGATTTCCAATCAGATTCATTACGCCATATCCACTTCTCTTCTTTTAACCAACAATCGGATGAGGGAAGGGAGTCGGCAGAGATAAAACTGTATGGCCAGCCATTCTTCCAAGGGCTATTCAATTCATAGTAACTATTATCCGATTTGAATAAGCTTCTCCAATATATTTTTTTACAGTGGCTTTATTAATAATCTTATAACGTTCTTCAATAAACGACCATCCTCTCCAAAAAGTACCATTTACAAAATAGTTTCCAATAATTGTGTCACCTTCTATTCGATAAACTCCCCAATAAGAACCCCACCGAATTTGTTTATCGTCAATCCATTTCTTAAGATTCCCGGACATATCTTCCTTAATACTGTCTGCCAATACTCCTTCTTTGAAGTAAAAAGACCAAACATAAGTTCCATCTTCAAAAAACATTACATTGTCTATATGCTTTTCATCTCTATTATCTGTATAATAACCATCAATTTCCATTAAGTCTCTGATTTTAGTATTCTTCCCTTCTAATTTGATAGTTGATCTGGCAATAATCTCTTTTTTTTGAGATGCACAGGAAAAGCAGCAAAACAACAAAATCAATAATACCAATTGTCTTTTCATCAGATTCAGTATTAAGTTGTTAACGGTCCCATAAAGATAACGGATTGCGGTAACCTGTATAAAAATATCCACCACTTTGGAACTCATCATACGCCTGACGGGCGATTTGCATGGTCAGATGTTCGTTGGCCGGTATAAAATTCCGATGCTTCAACCATTTGTTGTCCGGCGCCGGTTTGATGATGTAACGGCCCCGAATATTTTCCGGTGTAAGGATAACTTTTCCTTTTTCTACAATGGCCGATAACTTTTCCTGAACGCCCGATAGAGATATACGCCCGATATGATCGTCAATCAGGACACGGTTATTCTCGTCGTTCGAGAAATCGAGCAGGTGGCTTACTTTCTTGTTGTCAAACATACGGCGCAAGGCAGCCGGGCTATATGTCTCATATCCGATGGCAAGAGTACCCGGGCAATTTTTTATATCAAGTATTTGTTTCATATCTTTTCAACGGTAACAGCGCCGATGACATCGTTTTGAGCCGTTGCCATCAATAGCCCGAAACTATCTTCTTCGTCTATTTTAAATAGCCTGGTTTAAACCTGCCGGTTTACACCTTCTGACAGCATATTGGAAAAAAACGGGAAAAGCGTTTTCGAACGATATTCCTGTTGAGTTTTCGGCAACGTAAGGCTGATGGACGAACAGGCGGGATTCGATAAATAATCCTCGTCGTAACGGAACGTGAACGAGCCGTCATTGTTTTCTGTTAACATGCCGGCAATTATCTTATTCATATATACTTTGGCCGTTCTCATTATTCAATTGTTCGTTTAATCTGTGTATTTAGTTCCAAGCCTAATACATCGAAAATTTTCAGCAATATATTAATAGACGGATTTCCTTTTCCTGTTTCAATTTCTTTGATCGTCCTCAATCCCACACCGGATATGTCGGATAAATCCTGCTGGGTGATTCCGAGTAAGGAACGACGTTCTTTTATCTTATTACATATATCGATAAGGTGCATTTTGTTGCTCTTTTTATGCAAATATGGGAATTGTTTTTGAATAGAAATACGAAAAGAGCAAAATAATTCACTTTTTGTATGTTATTTGGACAACCATAATAGGCCGGAAGAAGGCAAAGGCATTTTTAATCGCTGAATTGCCGGCATTAATTTGGCAGTTTCAAAAAAAGGATGTACTTTCGTCCCCGAAAATAAATAACATCTTTAAGAGAAAAGATGCTCGGATGGTGGAATGGTAGACACGAAG
>JAISDH010000394.1 GCA_031264975.1 Bacteroidales bacterium | reverse complement strand
TTGGAATTTTTCGATTACAGACAATGGTTGACGTTCTATTTCAGGTTGAAAATTCATATTTATCATTTCAAGATTTTTATTTCGTATAACCAATCCTTAAAATAGTTTTTCCAACCGGCGGCTTCTCCTCCTCTCTGTTCGTTGATTCCATAGCCATGTCCGCCCGTTTCATAGAGCAGGAATTTGCACGAAATCCCTTCCTTTTTCAAGACGTCATCCAGCACAAGACTGTTTTTACAGTTCACCACAGGGTCGTCTTTTGCCGTAACCAGAAATACGGGAGGCATCTCTTTTGTGATTTGCAATTCCATAGAAAATTTATCTTTTTCCGTCCGACCAAATTTTCTGCCCAATAAATTCTTGCGGGAACGTTTATGCACAATGCTGTCCTGCATGGAAACAACAGGATAAACGGGAACAACAAAAGCCGGTTTTAAACTAACGACTTGTTTAATACCATATTTATTCAAATAATTTTCCTGATAAAATGCGCCAGCCATTAAGGAGAGATGTCCCCCCGCGGAAAACCCCATTACGCCTACCCATTCCGGATTAAGATGATAGTTTTCCGCGCCGGTACGCACCCATTGAATAGCGCGCTGAACATCTTCAATCATTGCCGGATGATGATACCCGTCTTTCCCTACGCGATATTGTAACACAAAGGCTGTAATCCCATTGGCATTCAGCCACTGTGCAACTTCAAATCCTTCCCACTTAATGCCATAAAGATGCGCATAGCTCCCGCCCGGACAAATAATGACCGAAACGCCATTCCTTAAAGAGTCCGCCGGTACAAATACATACAGGCGGCTCTTTTCTTTTTTCATCTGCGGAATATCTTTCCACAAATAAACAGGGCTATCTTGCGCGGAAAGTACAATGTAGGAAAAAAGGAAAGCAAAACAGATTATTGCTTTTCTCATATAAACCAAACTCCCTGATTATTGTTTAAGAACTTTAGCAACAGCTTCTCCCAATTTTTCGCCCGCTTCTCCATAAGAACTTCCTATCCGACGGGCGTCTGTACTGTAAGTATTTGCCATATCATAAAAACTTCCCTTTGCTTTCTTGACAAGTATTTTTGCCAATACTTTGCTTGACCCTTTTTTGGTTATTGTTACTTCTATCGTAACCGTTGAAATCTTTGTCAGGGGACCTGCCATATATCCGGGGTCTAACCAGAGCGTTTTTACGGTAGCCTCATATCCGGCATTGGGAAAATCACCGCCTTCGGGTCCCATTCCGGCGATTTCTTCGTTAAAGTTTTGTAGAAAAACTTCCTGAATATATTCTCGGTCTGTTGTTTCCCATGCAGTTTTCCATTCGTCTCCTTCTCCTTTGTTGTCTTTGTTTTTCTCTCTGACCTGTTCAGATACATATTCCTGTTCTGTTTGCTTTTTAACCATCATGCCTTTATAGACAAAATTAAAATGCAGTTCTTCAACCCCTTTTAAAAAAGCCAAAGAACCTTCGGTTACTTTCTGAGCGCTTACCATGCTCATACATACAAGGCATATTGCCGCTAATGTAATTCTCTTCATCTCCTTTTGATTTCAGTTAATAAAAATGTTTACTATATTTTAAATTTCAATTTAATTTCTATTCTCGTCGTTGAAAAAATCTTTGATTTCTGCGGTTGTCAATTGACGCCATTGCGGATTACTAAAATTGTCATTGTTCAAACCGAACGTTACCAAATAAAATTCCTCGTCATAAAACGACAATTTGGAGTTCATATCCGGATTGTGTTCAATGTATACAATTTCTTCTTTTGGAAGACTGTAAGCCTCGCATACCTGTTTTGCCAACGAACAAGTTGCTTGCGTGATGGACGTACCCGGATTATCCTGATACAGTTCCGAAACAATGATAATATATTTGTCATCCTTTTGCATGATTCTTAATCCGCACTTGGAATGTACATCCCATAAGCCTTTAAAATCAAAAATCTCAACAGTTTCTTTCAATAATGGTTTCATATCGTAATGGGTTAATTGGCAAAATTGCGTACTACGTCCTTTCCAAAACTTTTGTTGACAAGTTCCCTTCTTCGCGGGATATATGTTCCTTTTTCCATTTCGCGAAGCATAACGGTCGTAAAAAGTTTGAACATCTTTTCTTCCTGACTTTCGTCTTTATAGAATGTTTCCCATGCGTAATCGTACAATTCCTGCAAACGTTCGGGCGTCATGTGTTTGGGTTGATAAACGACCTGCCCGGCATTATAATGATTCCAATCGTGGTCAAATATTCTATTTTGACGCACAAGGTCGTCGTATGCTTTTGTATGCGGGAAAGGAGAAAGTACGGTAAATTCTGCCAAATCCAAATTAATTTCCAACAAAAAATCAATCAACCGCAAAATATCGTCTTCCGTTTGATTGTCCAACCCCAACAGAATTGTTCCTTCAACGGCAATGCCATGCTCATGGTAACGTTTGATGCGCTCCTTGATATAATCGGAAGTGTCAAATACGGCTTGGTAAACATACCAGGCGCCTGATTGCGCCGCCAAATCCAATATTTTGGGGTCGTCGTCAATGGTGTGGCTAATCCATTGTTTTTTCAGTGGAATCATCGCCTTAAAAAGTTCTTCTTCCCATTGCTTGTCTTGTGCCAGCGAGTTATCCACGATAAACAAACGGTTATTGTCTATTGTTTCCAATTCTTCTATCGCCTTTTCCACCGGACGCGGACGAAAACTTCTGCCTCCCAAATAAGAAACCGCACAAGGATAACAACTAAACCGACACCCGCGCGAAGCATGAAACAAATCCACCATTTGTACGCCCTTATGGTTATACAAATCTTTTTTATACAAATCTCTCCGCGCCGGACCAACCTGCGTTACATCGGGATGATTGTTCATGAAATTATATATCTTTTTCAATTCTCCTCTTTCCCAATCACGAAGAACGTCTTCCATACGACCTTCTGCTTCTCCCAAAAAGACAGAATCCCCATATAAAAGGGTTTCTTCCGCATGTAACATGGTTGAAATACCTCCGAATATCACCTGTTTCCCTCTCCTGTGAAATTCTTGAGCAATAGCCCAACCTCTTTTCACCTGTGTGCTAAGCATCATTGAGATACCTACCAAATCACAATCTTCGTCATAGTTAATATTTTCTACATTCTCATCCGTAAAGGAAATATCAACATATTCAGGCAATGACGCTGCAAATACCACAGGCCCATGCGGGGGTAAATTAAAGGTTGTCTGTCCGGGTAGCTTGTTCCACTTGGGATAAATAAGTTTAAATTTCATATTTCATATAGCTGTGTTTGATTAATAATCCGAATATTGAAAAGGATAATATACTGTTGTAGTGTAAACTAAACTTCTTACCGTTCAAAAACAGATTGGATACAAAGATACTAAAAATAAGTATAATTTTATAGCCAAAATGTATCTGAATTAAAAGACAGCTATCGTTTCGTGATATTGATACTTATTAATAAACAGATACGCCTCCCTTTTCTTGTTTCTTTCTTACAGAGATAGAATATTCTGTATAAAAAGACAGGTAGATTGTTCAACTAATAAAAATTATTACTACCTTTGCCAACTATGGAACGAAAGTTTTTGACAAATCTTTTTCTTTTTTTGGGACTTAATTTTCTGATTAAGCCTTTTTGGATATTTGGAATAGACAGAACGGTTCAAAATACGGTAGGAGAACATGTATACGGTATTTATTTTGCCTTATTTAATTTCTCCATGATTTTTAACATGCTGCTTGATTTTGGAATTATCAATTTTAATAATCGGAGTATTGCCCGTTCAAAAGATTTCCTGCAGGAAAGTTTTTCCCGTATTTTTACTTTAAAACTGCTATTGGGAGTCTTCTATATTGCATTCGTATTGATAGCCGGTTCTATTGTTGGATACAATATCTGCCAATACAATATGCTTATTGCTCTTGTTATTAATCAGTTTTTGTCGAGTTTCATTTTGTATTTACGGTCTAATATTTCAGGATTACTGATGTTTAAAACGGATAGTATTTTATCTGTTATTGACCGTATTATCATGATTATTTGCTGCGGAATACTCCTGTGGGGAAATGTAACAAATACTCCCTTTCAAATAGAATGGTTTGTCTATACGCAAACATTTGCCTATATATTCACAATCGCCATTGCCCTGTTTGTGATATTGGGAAAGACAAAATTGAAATCTCCATATATCGATTATGACTATTTTAAATACATCTTCCGAAAAAGTTTTCCTTTTGCCTTATTGACGCTCTTAACAGGTTTGCACAATCGAATAGACGCCGTATTTTTGGAACGCCTATTGCCGAATGGCGTCGGAGCGGAACAGGTGGGAATATACGCGTCTGCTTTTCGCTTATTGGATGCGGCAATGATTGTCGCCTATTTATTTTCCGTGTTATTAGTCCCATTATTTTCACGAATGACTGCCGAAAAAGAATCGGTAGGTTCGTTGGTAAAAACGTCCTTTACGTTGATTTTCATCTATGGCGTCATTGTCGCCGTTTTGTCTTATTTTTACAGTTATCCGCTAATGGAAAAATTGTACCACAACCACGTAATACAATCTTCGTATGTATTTCAGATATTGATGTTAAGCATTGTCCCCATATCAGCAACCTATATTTTCGGTTCCTTACTCACCGCAAATGGAAATTTGAAACAATTAAACATCATTGCTTTTCTTGCCATGTTCCTGAATATAGGACTAAACATTGTCTTGATTCCTCATTATTTGGCAATGGGTTCGGCTATCGCCAGTATTTGCACGCAACTCTTTATTATCGTAACGGAAATTGTTATATCAAAGAAAGTATTTTCCCTGAAATTATCACTAAAATATATTATCCGACTAAGCTGTTTTCTATTTTTCACCATTCTGTCTGCCTGGTTTTCTTTGAAATTACCTTTTGCTATGATTGCTAATCTTGTTATAGCATTCTCTATCTGTATCTCCTTAGTCTTCATCTTGGGATTGATAAAACCTAAAGAAATAATTTTGCTCTTGAAAAA
>JAISDH010000371.1 GCA_031264975.1 Bacteroidales bacterium | reverse complement strand
AAAATGCCGGCCTTTGGAACGTATTTTCATGCGGCTCATCACGTAAGCATTGAGAAACGACCCCACGAGAAAGGCCGTGAAACTGGCTATGGCAATGCGGGGCGTGGAAGCAAATACCTGCACAAACGCATCCTGATTATCCCATCCGGGAGCCGGCGGCAAAAGGCCGGCAAGCTGAATAAAACCCACCGTAAAAAAGTTCATGGCAAAACCCGTCCAAATCACAAAACGGGCTTTCCGATAACCCCACACCTCGGCAATGCAGTCGTTAAGGATGTAGGAAATGGGAAACACCATCAATCCGGCAGTGGCCATCACCGGCCCGATAGCGATAAGTTTAACTTCCAAAATGTTTGAAACGATAAGGCACACATTGAAGAGGATGCCAAGCAGCACAAAGGCCAAAGAGAATGTTTTTTTCATTATTCTTGTTTTTTACGTGGTGTTCAAGCACACGGCGAATATTCACAAATATTTCAGTATGCAAAGGTAAATGAAAAAACTTGTATTACCTACAAACAGGCGAAAAAAAAATATGTACTTATAGAATAAGTCATACAAACGTAATAATTTATAAAAAAAGATTATCTTTGTTTTTCAGACATGCGTATAAACATAAACTGAAAATGAAATCAGCAAAGTTTGAGTTATCATATTTTTTAAACCAGAACGAAAAGTTCCATATCGCAAGGGTAAACATCACTTCGAGGCAAGATTTATCTTATCACTCGCACGCTTATTCCGAAATATTTTGGATAGAAAAAGGAGCGGGTTATCACAACATAAACGGGTCGCGGATTAAGCTCGAAGAAGGAGACTTGGTCATGATGCGCCCCGACGACGAACATACATTTTCCCCAATAGGGAGAGGTCTTACGATAGTAAACGTAGCTTTTGAAACGGAAGTGCTTGAATATTTTCACAACCGCTATTTCCCCAACACCACACTCTATTTTTGGAGCGACAAGCTTTTTCCCTTTCAGATGAAATTATCGAAAAACATGGTAAACCGAATATCTGCGCGCGCTGAGGAAACGATCAACTACAGTCGGTCATATTTGCAACTCGACAGCCTGTTACTTTTCATCTTTCGCCAAGTCACCGCCAATGAAAAAGTAAGCGATCACTCTGAGGTGCCACTGTGGTTATTCAATGCGATTCAACAGTATAATAGCCCCGAATACTTTAGGCAGGGCATCAATGGTTTCGTAACGCTGTGCGGTCGTAATATAAGCTATACAAATCGGACGGTAAGAATGAACTTCGGAAAAACACTTACCGAGCTACTCAATGAATCTAAACTGCAATATGCCACTACACAGCTGTCACTTACCGGCATGCCTATTAAGACGATATGCGATAATTGCGGCTTTCACAATCTTGGTCATTTTTATAAAATATTTAAGAAGAGATATAGCCAAACCCCAATGGAATATCGAAATATTAATCAAAAACTTATTTGACTTTTTTTACGCTAAAACGACTTTTTTCGATAACCTTTTTCACAAAAGTCGTTTTAGCGTAAAAAGTCCCAAAAATAAGATAAATTTTATCAAATTAAAAGGCTCTTTTTTCCACTACATTTGTATCGTATTAGCGCCTTTAAACAAAGAACAATCCCATGAGTGGTTTAATTACTACTATACAACGCATGTCTATACACGACGGACCAGGTATCCGTTCTGCCGTTTTTATGAAGGGTTGTAATTTGCGGTGCTGGTGGTGCCACAATCCTGAAACATGGGAATTCAATTTTCAATTACAATATATAAATGACAAATGTCTTCGATGTAATGACTGTATCAAAAAGTGCGAAATACAAGCATTGGACACGGAAGCAGATGGCATTAGGATTGCACGTGAACGTTGCACGCTATGCGGAAAATGCACTAAAGTTTGTCCTTCGGGGGCACTGACAATGATTGGAGAACAAGTGGAGGCAGAAGAAGTTGTGCGTAGAGTGGAACAAGATATAATATTTTATGAGGAATCGGGCGGCGGCATCACACTGTCTGGAGGAGAACCTCTTATGCAATTAGATTTTACAAAAAAAATACTTTCTCTTTGCAAGGCAAAACATATTCACACCGCGATAGAATCCAATCTTATGGTTCATCCAAAAGCCATAAAAGCCTTGCTGCCATTAGTAGATTTATGGATGTGTGATATAAAAACAATAGATCCTGCAACACATAAAAAATATACTGGTGTGTCTAATGAACGTATAATCAAAAATTTTAAATATATAATAAATAATAATGCGACTGTCATTGCTCGAACACCAGTTATACCGGGGTTTAATGACACAGAAGAATGCATTGAATCAATCTGCAAATTGATACAAGATTTACCGGTAAAATGTGAGCTGCTTGGATTTCACACGCTCGGATTTGACAAATTTTGTCAACTCGGGCTTACCAATTTATGTTCCGGACTAAAACCGTTGACAGCACAAAGGCTCTCGGAATTAAAGCGTATATTTAAAAAATATAATATTAAAACAACACATGAAAACATTTGACGAAAAATTGGCCTCACTACGTAAATTAAAACTTGCCCAAACCCAAGAAAAAATAGCGCTTGAAGGATTGCTCGACGAGGATGATTATGGCCGTATTGTACCACCAAAAGGGTTTTGGAAAATTATTCCGAACCACCAAGATGGTTCATTTTACGGTTTTGATGCATGGGCCAACAATTTCTGCGATTTAATGGAAAAGCATCCTGTATATGTTAATTCCGACGATGCTTTCGCCGGACGATGGATGTATTTTATGTCAAAAATGAGACCTAATAAATGGAATCCTGAATATCCTTACGACCATTTAAAACCAGACATAAAAAAGTATGATATTATTTGTGGAATTGGTGATGATGCACACTTTGCACCTGATTATGAAATGGGTGTACAACTGGGATGGGGAGGATTGCTTGATAAAATTGAACATTACCGAAGTATTAATACTTCACCTGCACAACAACACTTTTACGATTTGCACATCAAGGTTATAAAGGGCATACAGGGTTGGATACGGAGACACATTGAAAAAGCGAATGAAATGGCCATGCATGAAAGTAATTCGGAACGCAAGCAAAATCTACTTGATATAGCCCAAACCAACCAAAATATTCTTGTAGATGCTCCAAAAACCTTACGAGAGGCATGCCAATGGATAATATGGTTTCATTTGGCATCGCGCACATACAATCGCGACGGGGCAGGAGGACAATTGGATTCCTTACTGCTTCCATTTTATGAACACGATATTGCCGAAAACAATATTGATGATTTTACCACCATCTATTATTTGGGTTGTTTTCTTATCAATGATCCTGTTTATTGGCAGATAGGAGGACCCGATAAGAACGGAAAAGATCAAACTTCAAAAATATCATTTTTACTCCTTGAAGCAGCCGACAAAATTAACACCTCACTGAATATTACGGTACGTGTACATGACGGGATTAATCCCGAATTACTCGATCGCTCGGTATATTATTTGGTAAAAAATAAGAATGCATGGCCTCGTTTTTCTGGCGACAAGGCATTGGTGAAAGGGTTTATGAGTAATGGGTTCAGTGTTGAATTAGCACGTCAACGCATTGCAGTGGGATGCAACTGGATGTCGCTGCCGGGATTGGAATATACAATGAACGATCTCGTTAAGGTAAATATGGCAAAGGTATTCGAAGTCGCCTATTACGAGATGATCGCACAACCAGATAGCGAATATAGTACAGGCAAGCTATGGAAACTATTCGAGATGCACCTCACAAAAGCCGTTGAAGTAGCTGCTGCTGGCATTAGACATCATCTTAAATATCAAAAATATAATGAGCCGGAATTACTGCTCAATTTGCTCAGCCATGGCCCTATTGAAAAAGGATTAGACGTGTCGGATGGCGGTGCACAATACTATAACCTTGCGATTGACGGCGCAGGGCTTGCCATCGTGGCCGATTCCTTTGCAGCGCTTGAACAGCGAATTGAAACAGAACATTTACTCGACTGGGACGAGATGACCACACAGTTGAAAGCGGATTTTAAAACTACAAATGGACAGAAGATACAGGCCATTTGTCGCAACAGCGAACGATATGGAGCAACGGATTCATTAGGTGAAAAGTGGGGTGAACAGATTCGCGATATTTTTACCGACCTTGTATGTAAGCAAAGTAATCCCGCACTCAAGCAGGTATTTATTCCCGGATTTTTCTCTTGGGCCAATACCGTTGGATTTGGCCTTTCAGTGGGAGCCACACCTAACGGTCGTAATGCTAAAACGCCTATATCACACGGCGCCAATCCCAACCCTGGATTTATTATCGAAGGCGCTTCGTTATCACTTGCCACGACTATTGCCAAGATGCAGCCTGCAAAAGGCAACACCGCACCTATGCAGTGGGAACTTGATCCCACATTTGCCAAAGAAGAAAATGTAAACCTTATTAAAGCAATTATAAAAACTCATTTTCGCATGGGAGGCACACTCATTAATGTCAATATTATGGACAAGAAAAAAATATTAGAAGCACATAAAGACCCGTCAAAATACCCCGAATTAGTGGTGCGCGTAACCGGATTTACCGCATATTTTGCAATGCTATCGCCACAATTTCGACAATTGGTAGTGGATCGTATTTTAGAAAGTTAACACCAAAAAAATAATTGAACATGAAACTTATTGATTATTACCAACACGAACGACAAGGTTACAATCCTTTTCTGATTACCGATCGCTGGCAAGTAGCGCTGCTTAATTATGCTCCTGCCGAAGCACTCGAAGCCATTGATAAGCTTGATGTGCACCACCACACTGACGAGGTTTTTGTCCTGTTGCAAGGACGTTCGGCGCTGATTGCCGCGGAGATTAAAAATGGCATTATTAGCTATGAGGTCATCGCTATGCAGCCAAATGTGGTTTATAATATTCCCAAAAACAAATGGCATAAAATCGCAATGCTTGAAGAAAGCCAAGTGCTGATCGTGGAAAATAACAACACGCATCTTGGCGATTTTGAGTTTTACAATCTTAACGAAATGCAAAAAAAACAATTACGAGATGTGGTAAACGAAAAACTTTATACCTCAAAATAATATGACAACAGGAATTTTATTCATCATTATGGCCGGTATTTTTTCCGGCACCTTTGCACTCCCGTTTAAATTCAATAAAGGCTGGATGTGGGAAAACAACTGGCTCATTTGGAGTTTCACGGCCTTGCTTGTTGCTCCGTGGGTGGCGGCTTTGCTCACTATCCCCGAATTATTTACAGTATTGCAGAACGAATCAGGCTGCCTCTACTTGGTTACACTCTTTGGCTTAATATGGGGCATTGGCTCTATCATGTTCGGCAAAGGACTTCACATATTAGGCATTTCACTCGCGCTGCCTATTATGCAAGGACTTATCAATTCAATAGGTACGATTATGCCAGTAATATTTAAAGATCCTGCCAAGTTGCTTGCCCCTTCTGGCATTAAACTCCTTGCAGGCGTAAGTGTAATCATATTTGGCATTATTTTATATTCGATAGCGGGTAGTCGCAAGGAAAAGAATTTGCAAAACAACACAACGCAAATCCATAAATCTCATTCCAACTTCAAAAAAGGACTTTTAATTTGTATCCTTGCCGGTATTTTTGGCCCAATGATAAACTTTGCCTTTGTATTTGGCAAGCCACTCCAAGAACAAGCGATTGCGACAGGGGCTTCAACCGTGTTTTCAGCCAATGCCATTTGGTGTATTGTCCTTACAGCCGGATTTGTCATAAATGCCTTAGAATGTATACGGCTGTTTCACCGAAATAGTAGTCGGAAATGCTATAAAATTCATACAGGGAGAAGCATGACATTTGCCATATTGGGCGGCACACTATGGTATTTCAGCATTATGTTTTACGGTATGGGCAGTAACAGCATTGGTGAAATGGGCACTTCAATAGGTTGGGCTATTATGCAATCCACAGCTATTATAGCAGGGAATGTGGCAGGCATTGCGGCAGGTGAATGGAAAGGAGCCGACCGTAATAGCATTATACCGATGATTGCAGGACTTGCATTACTCATAATCGGCATCATTGTAATAGCATATTGAAAATAAATTTAACACTAACAAAAATAATCTTATGAAACACAAATCTAATCCATCATTAAAACCTTGCAGAAAACTAAGCAGCAGGTTAATAATGAACATGACTATGGCAATTCTTGTGCTATGCTGTACAAGGGTTGCCTTTGCTCAAACGATAAATATCTTTGGGCATGTTGTAACTGAATCGGGTGAAGGTATGGCAGGCGTATCGGTGCTATTGGCGGGTAGCAACCGGGGAGTGCTAACCGATCTTGATGGACGTTTCACATTTAACGACATTCCAACGGGCAGTAAAATTCTATTTTCAGCGCTTGGCATGGTCGCTCAAACTTTACCCGCCACAACAGAGGAGATGCGTGTTACAATGCACGAAACAGCCATTACGCTACAAGAGGTGGTAAGCATTGGGTATGGCTCCAGTAGAAAAGAGGAATTAACCAGTGCTATTACAAAAATTGACAGCAAAGCTTTTAATCCCGGCGTAGTGGGTAATCCCATCAATCTAATTACAGGTAAAATACCCGGACTATCCATACGCAATACGGCGGGAAATGATCCCAATGCCGCGCCGGAAATATTATTGCGAGGTGTCGGCTCTATTCGCGCAGGAATGACGCCACTTATTATTATTGACGGCACATACGCTACCATGTCCGATCTTAACACAATAAACCCACAAGATATCGAATCGTTCAATGTCCTTAAAGATGGCTCTTCGGCAGCTATCTATGGAACACGCGGAAGTAATGGCGTGATAATCGTAGAAACCAAAAAAGGATCTTCCGGCTCTGGTTCGATAGAATATTCAAGTTCCTACTTTATTGAACATCCCGTGCGCAAATTAGAAGTAATGTCGGCTTCAGAATATCTTGATCTTCTCGAAAAGAAAGGCCTTTCAACAAGTAATAACGATTACGGATTTTCAACTGATTGGTTCGACCAGATTGTAAAGCCCAGTTTCGGACATAACCAGAATATATCATTTTCCAAAGGTAATGATAATTCCCAAATAAGGGCTTCCATAGGCTATCGCAAGTCAGACGGTATTGTATTAAACACCGGAAATACCCAGACCAATGGATATATCTCATTTAAACAATACTTCTTTAATCAAAAATTAAAGATAGAAGGATCGGCATTCGGATCAAACCTTAAAATGGATTATACCGACTATGGTGCATTAATGCAAGCCCTCGTATATCATCCCACAGCTCCGGTATATAATCAAACCGGCGACTTTTTTGAATACGAAGGAATAGGGCCGTACAATCCAGTAGCGCTACTTTCACAAGAAAAAAACCGGGGAGAACGCTTTACCTATACCGGTAATTTAACAGCGACACTTAACTTATTAGACAATTTAAAAATCACCACCATGATAGCCCATAATAATGAGAATTATGAAGGCTCAAAATATATTAACCGTGAGGCACGACGGTCGAAGTTGTCAAATAAAGAAGGATTTGCCGAAACAAGTAGCCATTTCTATAAAAGAAACACATTAGAATTATATGGCACTTACATGTTTTCGAAAAGTGGGCATAATGCCACCCTCGTAGCAGGATACTCTTACAATGATGAAAAACGTGTGTGGGACGAGGCTGCCAACTCAGGGTTCATGAATGATCAGTTGGGTGCTATTAATATCGGCAAGGGCACCGATCTTACCGACGGATTGGCATCCCTGGGGCGCGGAGCTGATGAATCGAAACTAATTGCCTTCTTCGGGCGTGTAAATTATTCATACCTCGGAAAATATTTATTCAATGCAAGTATTCGTCGTGAAGGCTCTACACGCTTTGGAGATAATAATAAATGGGGATGGTTCCCTGCCGTGTCTGCCGGATGGCGCATTAGTGAAGAAAATTTCATGAAAGGGATTGCGACAATTAGCACCCTTAAACTTAGAATAGGTTATGGGCTTACAGGTAACCAGGATATTCCCCGTTACGAATCGTTGGCAAAGTTTAACGACCTTGG
>JAISDH010000181.1 GCA_031264975.1 Bacteroidales bacterium | reverse complement strand
AGTTATCCAACAATCAGGAAGATGTTAAATCGAGTTATCGATAAAATAAATTTCGAATCAATTTAATTAAACCTGTTCGCACTAGTGTCATGTCAATCTAATATTATCGGATAAAGTTTGTGAATCTCCAATTTATCTAAGGAGTTGTCCGAAAATAAATTGTACATATTATTGTTTAACATGCAGAAAATGAAGATAATAATGTTAAATAACGTATAGGTTATTTCAGGACGACTCCTAAGTAGCCGTCAACAAATAAATATATCAAATAAATTTGACTTACCTTTGCCGTCAGAAAAAACAGACAATAAATGGAAGATGAAAAAATAAAAAATCGGATAGAAACAATGTTGCCGATGCCTGATGAACGGCAAACCCGTATCTATCTTGCGAGTGAAGCACAAAGCATCGGTTGGGGCGGTCAGACAAAAATAGCCTCTTTGTCGGGCAAAAGTCGTTTCCTGATTGCTCGCGGAGAAAAAGAGCTTCAAAATCCTGCAATACGGGCGGTATCGGGGAATATCCGCAGAAAAGGGGGCGGTCGCAGAAAAGAAACCGACAGGCAGGCGGGACTTGTTGCGAAAATAAAACAGATTATTGATTTTCATACTGTTGGCAATCATACTCCGCGACCCTGCCAATTCGAGTTATTTTATTATCAAGATGTTATGTTCATTGACAGTAATAGTTTTTTAGAGTGGATGTAGCGTATCATGGAACGGTTTGACCGGCTGGATCGCAAAATGGAAAAACAGGATTCGGAAAAGCCTGTTTTTACGGTTGGCGGCGAAAAATTGCTGGACAATCAGGATTTGTGTTTCATGGTGCGCTTGCTGCAATTCAGCCTGCAACGCTACCGCGTTTCGGGTTTACTGCCCTGCAAAAGGATCAGGCAAAAGACGTATTACCTTGAATCGGACGTAAAGAATTTTATCCGCAACCATCTGAAAAGGTCAAATGGGGATAAATAATCTTGAAGATAAGATTATTATCATGATTTTTGCGAATCAAAAGTAATTTGGGAGTTTATGGCCAGTTTTTAGACATTTTTATTTAATTGCCTCAAAACCATTGTTGTGTATATTCCATGAAGAAAGGTCTATCGTGCATTTTGTTTTTCGTTATGTTTTTAAGGTAAATAAGAGCAAATTCAGGTACTTGGTATTGTAAGATGTGACTGTCAGCCCTTTTCCTGCCTAATGATTGCCACTCATTCTCATTCCAGTAGAACAACTCATACACATGTCCTTCATAAATACCATTTCCATCTGTACGTGGTAAATAGCGAATTTTGGAAACTTGGTGTGATTCTCCCAAGTCCAAACCTACCCAAGAAGGATTTGATGCCGATTCAAAGAAAGTGTCTACATCACCATCAAATACTTTTTGGGTATCTCCTGTTGAACCCATTGCAGACCCCAGAAGTTTTTTATTGTTTTCATTATAAAATTCAAGTTCGGAAATACTACAACGAGTGCCGACAGATGAAATATACCTGATATAACGAAAGGTGGATGGTTGTTTGACCGATACGGTATGGTAACCTAAACCGGTTGTTTCTACTGTATATATTGTCTTTGCATTAGAAAAGTCGCTATTATTGGAAACTTCAAATTTTCCTCCTTTCATTAAATGCAGCCATTCATAATTCATTGGAGCAATACTTGTAAACGATCTTGTTCTTTCTGATGAAGAAGGCAGGAAAAAACGACAGGATCTATATTCGTATTTAAAAGGATTTCCTATTGGGGTTTGAACCCCGTTATTATAATACATTGGCAGATAAATACCGCTCTTCATTGAAGGAAAATCGAGGACAAAGTCACCAACGATGCCCCAAGCTATTGGATGCCATTCCATTTCTTGTAAAATAGCAAGATAAATAGGACCCTTTTCGGTTGAATAATCTTTTGGTATGGGAAACCATATATCAAAACCGCCATGTTCGGAGGTTACATCAACGATATAGTCGTAATTGTGCAATAATGGTGGAATATCTTCTTTTTTTAATGTCAATTTTTGTTGTTTGCCATAAACTCGGCGATATGCCCTGTATTTACGTAAGATCGTTCCCTGATGGGGCTCACCGGGATTGGATTGACATCCCATAAAGGATATATGTTTACCGCTATTGTCGCGTACACTGTTCCACGAATGTCCCGTTGTTGGTATATCAACCCACTTGGGCGTAAAATCAAAAGTAACTGGAATACCCAGTCCGCGCATCGAAAAAATGGCTAATGTTGCCATGGCGTCGCATGTACCACGTGTTGACGCCATCAATTGTGTATAAGTCATGTGGGGAAAATCTTTATCCATTCTGAAACGCGGCAAAACGTCGTTCACTTTCCTGCAAGCCTCCAAAGTAGTGATGGTCGTGTCTTTCTTGAACAAATTGTAAAGATCATCAAAACTGGCAAGTACCTTTTCACGCCAATTCTCAAGCGGTTCATTTCCCACGCGGTAAGGCAATATTTCCTCGCAAAAAACATCAAACGGGATATCCTTTCCCCAGGGCATCTCCTTCCATACCATAAAAGCATGGTCAATATTGTTGATCAGATATTTTGCCGTAATGTGTTTTATATCTTCCTTTATCGACGGTTGTTCCAACTGGTAGGTATCCAATACCTTCTTTTTATTCGATGAACTGGTCCATCGAAGCCGAACTGTAGCCACATCATTCCACGGAGCATCGTAATATTCCGAATACTTTCCCGGCATATTCACGATCAGGAACTTGGCTGCGCGGAGCTTCAAACTATCTGCGGGATTTTTTCCGTAATATTTGAGTACTTTTTCAAGTTCCTTCCGATTTTTTCCCGCTAACTGTAAAATGGATGCTATTTCGGAAGGATAACTCCTGAACAATGGATAACATTTTGTAATACAATAAAATATTATTGTTAGCACAACCACTGTTAACACAATATATTTATTTTTTCTTGTCATGGATTAAATAATTTCGTTATTATTTGATACTTATGAAAACAAATTAAAGAAAAAGTATTTTTTTATTAAAATTTTAAATATCTTGTGAAAATGGAAGAATTGAAAAATATAAAGGAATTAGAGGAAGAGTTATCCTATTCAAATGATGAAGACGTATTGTCCGGTTACAACAAATCTTATTTGCCAACCATTCCACTAAGGAGTTGTCAATAAATAAATATATCAAATATATCATTTATATAACTTATTGTCAATTGATATCATGTAGTAAAAGACACATTTATTACATGACAACTCCTAATTTATCGCGTATCAGATTCCCTATTTGGATTTCGTACTGCTTCATCTTTCAATCTTTCATTTATGATCCATGGGCTTTATGTTCGTTTTTCGTTTTCAGACAATTAAAAAAGCGTGAGATATCCCACCGACAGAGCGCCTTGAAAACAAATCCGTATGACTTATCACCCATCGTGGGCAATTCGCGTGCTTCACCCTGAGCCGGTTCAATCAGCGACGGCAACAGATCTTCATTCAATACTTGCAATGCTGCAAGTATTCTCTGCTTTCCGGTTTCATCCAGTGAAAATGATATCCTATCATCCATATCGTTCGTTTATTGTAACACAATGTGCAAAAGTATAAAAAATATTCGAGACAAATCATTTTTTTCCTGTCGATTTGATTTTTCTTCAACTTCAGTGCTGTTATTCGTTGAAAATAAAAACAATATGATTGAAATATTTTTTTTGCACAGTTGAAAAAAATATGGTGTGTTGATTCTGATAATCAGCGTCATCTGCGGGCATTTCCATGCGGGTAATATGATATTGCCGTCAATTTGCAGCCTGTCGGCTTCCGTGCCGGTAAGGAAGTCCGATACGTCCGAAATTCCGTTTTCTTCCATGTAGCCGGATAATTCCACGCTGTGGGCTGCATCTTCCAAAAAACAGACCGTAATGTGTTTATCTGCTGTCATGATTTTTGTTTTTATGGGGGCAGGATTTCCCTACCCCCTGTTCATACTCTTTTATTCTGTTTTTTTGATTTCATAATCGACAAAATACAGCATCCCGTTATCCGGGTCATCGAGATAATAGCCCGAACCGTCTATCAGCATGGATTGGGTTGCGTTCCTGCCATATTCAATAATTGGAAGTATTTTTATCCAATTGCCTGATTTTTTGCCTTCTACAATTTCCTGTCTGTAACATTGTAAAGTTGTTATCATAACATTATTGGTGTCTTTTGTCGGTACTGACTTTAAGGCTTCGACCATGTTAAATACCCCGTCTAATTTGCCTTCCTCACCGCTCAGGTCGATACTTGCATAATATACCGAAAGTTTATACACATCATATTTTCCCTTGTAAATTCTTACCTGAAATAAATGTCCTTCACAGTTAAAAGATATATCGAAATATCCCTTACCCTGCAATTCCAGTAACGCTGTAATAATCCGACTGACTTTTTCTTTCATTGCTTTAATTATTTAACTGTTAATAAATTTCTTACTTCTTGTTCTCCGGCCTTTGAGAATATCCACCCGGCCCGTTTTCCGCCTTCATACGTCAAATTCGGGTTAAACCGTCCGCCCAATGCTTTTAATTCGTCTTTAACCGGACGTGTGTCGCCGAATACGGCCAGCGCCTTTTCCGAATAGTCCACTATCACAAAATCGCCTGTAACGGCTTCTTTTGCGCTGTCCGCTTCCGCCCGAACCTTCACGCAGATATTGGCTTCGTCGCCTGCAATAAGGGCATAGCGTTCCATGTACTGCCCGCGCTCGCCGTAGAGCCGTTCCTTTTTGACTGTCCAGCCGTGATATTTGCTTTCGCCCAGGTAGTAGCCGTCGCCGCCGGTATATTTTTCCCGGTGTTCGTACTTTTCATTTTCTCCGGCTAAATGCGCTGTTTCCGGAAAGTTTACAACATACCTGCGCATCTCTGAAAACAGGTCTTTGATGTGCGTGGAAAAGCCTAAAATAACCGTTCTTGTGGTATGGTAGCCGGAATAATCGGTCATACTGTTGCTGTCGTCTTCGTGCAGTTCGGCAATGATTACCGCCTTTGCGTCTGCGGGGATTAAGGGTTGCAACCGTTCCCGCCCAATGGCTTTTAACTGCTCGTTACGTTCCTGCCGTTTTTGTTTCGCTTCCTGTTCTTCCCTTGCCTTGTACTCCGCTTCACTGTAAAGCGCCAGAACCTCGA
>JAISDH010000080.1 GCA_031264975.1 Bacteroidales bacterium | reverse complement strand
AGCACAACCAGATTATCTACATTTTTGTTTACCGTTCCGTATGTTATATCATAGACATGCGCCACCAAGTCATCCCGTTGATTATCTTCCGTGATAAATGTACGCAGTTTGGCGTCCTTGACGGCAATCTGGTCAAAACGAGGCATAATAGCCAATATTTTATCTACAAGTTCGGGAGTTAGACAATCTTTGTTTTTTAAAATCTTCTCCTTCTTTATCACATTACAATGGTCGCGCAAAGCGTCAAACATTCCGTTGAACGCCACCAATGCCGTATTGGGAATGTATGAAAATACGGTATTGATTAAATCATTGTCAATGGCTTTTAAAACTTTGTCAAGTAAACAGGCTCCCAATTGTTCGCGCTCTTTGTAAATATCTCGGTCAGTACCTCTGGAAAAATAAATCCGTTCAAACGAGCATTGTTGGGGAGGTTCTTGTGGTTGCTGACACTGTTCGATATAAAAGGAACCGTTTTGTTTAATAATCGCCGCATGTCCGGGAGGTAATTCATTTACGTCTTCTGTTTGCAAATTAAATGCGGTCTGTATGGCGGGACGCTCGGAAGCAACCACCACCACCTCGTCATCCTGATAGTAAAAAGCAGGACGAATGCCCACCGGGTCTCTCAATACAAAGGAGTCTCCATGTCCCAACATTCCACAAAACACATAGCCTCCGTCCCAATTTTTGGAAGCTCCCTGTAGAATGTGTTGAATATCCATGTTCTTTTGTATTTTGCGGGAAATGTCAAACTTACTCAAACCCTCTTCTTTGTATTTTTTGTACAAATCGTCGTTTGCCTTGTTGACATAATTAGCAATTGTCTCCAAAACGGTGATTGTGTCGCTGGTTTCCACAGGATGTTGTCCCAGCGAGACCAGTTCGTCAAACAGTTCTTCCGTATTGGTTAAATTGAAATTACCGGCAACAACAATACTGCGCGATATCCAATTATTATGAATAATAAAGGGATGTACTGATTCTATTCCGTTTTTGCCAAAGGTTCCATAGCGCAAATGCCCCATAAACAATTCGGACGAAAAACGAAGATTTTCTTTTAACCAGACAATATCCTTTAGCTTTTCAGGATAAAGGCGTCTCACTTCCTGAATGTCTTCATATATGGGCGTAAAACAATCGCGTATGGGAGTAGACGAGTCCGAACGCATCCGATTAAAGTATTGTATACCCTGTTTTGCGTTAAACTTTACGGCGGCAATTCCGCTTCCGTCCTGTCCGCGATTGTGTTGTTTTTGCATTAGCAAATAAAGTTTATCCAACCCCCAGAATGCAGTGTCATATTTCTCCACATAATAATCCAATGGCTTCAGCAACCGAAGCAAAACGATACCACACTCATGCTTAATTCTTTCACTCATATAAGTATAAATTAGAATTTGTAATAAAATGATATATACATGTAACCTTTCAATTTATGTAAACAGAAAACTTTGCTATCTCAAAAGAAATACGGTAAATTAGGGTGTTACAAAAAATACGCTTTGTGAATAGCAAGTGTGCAAAGATAACAAAAAACCCAATAAGAACCTACATTTTATCATTTATTCCACTCCCCAAACGCCGCTTATGCCCAAAGCGTCATTAACAGAGCCTGTCCAATGTATTGTTTACAAACTCAAAACAAGGATTCAATAGCATTGTTTATTTTATTTTGTCAATATCAATATTGCCATTATCATTTTTTAGTATTGTTCTTTTTCATTGGGGAAGTCGAGCGATTTTACGTCTCCGATATATCGTTTTACGGCGGAGGTAATTTCAAGACTAAGGTCGTGGTAGCGGCGCAAAAAACGGGGGGAAAACTGTTGCGTAATTCCCAACATGTCATGCAAAACCAATACCTGACCGTCTACGTCGGAACCTGCGCCAATACCTATCGTTGGTATCTTTATTTTATCGGTAACCTGCGCCGCCAGATTAGCCGGAATCTTTTCCAGGACAATTCCAAAACATCCGCATTGTTCCAATAAAAGCGCATCCTTTATCAGTTGATTTGCTTCGTCTTTTTCCGTTGCTCTTACGGCGTATGTTCCAAATTTATTAATGGATTGAGGCGTAAGTCCCAAATGTCCCAAAACAGGGATTCCGGCAGAGAGAATCCGCTCTACCGATTCTGCAACCTCCTTACCTCCTTCCAATTTCACGGCGTCGGCTCCGGATTCTTTCATGATGCGGATTGCCGAATGCAGCGCTTCTTTGGAATTACCCTGATAGGTTCCAAATGGAAGGTCTACCACTACCAATGCTTTTTCAACGCCCCTAACCACCGACGTAGCATGATAAATCATTTGGTCTAAGGTGATAGGCAATGTCGTTTTATGTCCAGCCATGACGTTAGCGGCAGAATCCCCCACCAACATAACATCTATTCCCGCCATATCCAATAATTTTGCCATAGAATAATCATAAGTAGTCAGCATGGCTATCTTTTCTTTATTTTCCTTCATTCGTTGAAGAACATGCGTAGTGATTTTTCCGGCAGATTCTGCGATACTTGTCGTCATTTTACATTCTTTATTTTAAGGCTGCAAAGATATAATTTTTTTGGAGATTTAACTTTACATTTTCTATATACATTCCGTACACGAAGGCACGAACAAAACAATCATACGGTCAACGATAATATAGTTTTCGTTGGCGATAATCAGGAAGATTTACTTCTTTTTATCCTTTTAGCCGCCAAAATATTAGTTACTGTTTTTGTTATGCGTACTGTTTTTCTGGGGGGTTAGGTATTGATAAATAATATCCTGAATGTTTGTTCGGATATTCATCTCCGTTATCTTTTTGTTTTCCGCATCAGGGTGAATACGGTTGGAAAGGAAAATATATACTAAATCATATTGAGGGTCTATCCAAATAAAAGTTCCTGCAAATCCGCTGTGTCCGTAACTTAAAGGAGAAGCATATTTACTGCAGGGGCTTTTGTCGTTTCCGCGAGTGGGCTTGTCAAAACCAAGTCCCCGTCGGCAATCGTTTTGGTTGAAATAATAGGAAGTAAAAAGGTTGACAGTTTTTTTAGATAAATAGGTTTTATGCTTATATACTCCGTTGTTTAAGAGCATTTCCGCAAGGGCAAACAAATCATTGGCGGTGGCAAACAATCCGGCATGTCCCGATACGCCGCCCAACATGGCAGCTCCCTGGTCGTGTACATAACCGTGAATTAATGTTTTCCGAAAAAGAGTATCGTTTTCCGTAGGAGAAATATCCGATAATTCAAAACGTTCCAGAGGATTGAACAAAATATGAGTCAATCCCATTGGACGGTAAAAATTATCTTCGACATAGATATCAATTGTTTTTCCGGTGATTGTCCGTACCAAATCAGCCAATAGATAAAATCCCAAATCACTGTAAAGATAATGATTAATATTCTTACGTTTACTGTTAACGATTTGGGCAATAATCGTGTCCCTGTACGAATCTTTTATATACAAATCCCGACAAACCTGCGTCTGAAAATCAAAGGACGGAACAGTATGGTATATGTTTGGATTTAAAGTATTGGATTCGATGAACGTTCTTTTATAAAAAGGAATCCACGACTGTAAACCGGCAGTATGCGTCAACAGGGCGGCAATCGTGATTGATTCTTTATCGGTGTTTTTTACATAAGGGAGATATTCGGATAATTTATCGTTCACATCTATTTTTCCCTCGTCGTACAATTTCATGACGGCAAGCGTTGTCGCTGCAACCTTTGTAATGGACGCAAGGTCATAAAGCGTATTTTCCGTTACGGGAATGCTGTTTGTTTCGTAAGTGTGGGTTCCGAATGATTTGTTGTATACTATTTTATTTTTATGCGCTATCAGGATTCTGCATCCGGGATAAGCATGTTGTTTGATTCCGTTGTTTGCGGTTTCATCTATTTTTGAAAAGAAAACATTGGATTCTTGGGACGTCTTGGGCAGATTTTTAGCCTTGAGTTGGACGCCTGTATTGATAGGGTAATTATCAAGAAGAACCGGAAGTTTTCCAACGGCTGGAGCGACTCCGCAAATGGTTTTTGCAACCGCTTCTTCCGCCGCCGCCACCGGATGATAGGCAAGAATGACGGAAGAAAACCTTTCGGAAAAAGGAATATAATTCAAACAATATGGATTACTCATGACGACAAGTATCACTTCTTTGTCCATTTTGGTAAGCGTGTCCAGAAACTGAATGGTTTTTTGTGATAATCCATATTGGTTTTTGGCGTATTGAGAAGTATTGTGCAGACTTACGATAACATAATCGGCGTCTTTCACCCGATTCAACAAGGACGCCGTATTATTATTGGCAAAACTTTCAACCGATTGAAAAGAAGAAACAGGAATATAATTGTTGATTGTTGATTGCAACACTGTTGATTTGGAGTTGTCTCCCCGAAGGTGAACAATCTTTTTTCCTTCCGCATGAGATAAAGGAAGAATATTGTTTTTGTTTTGCAAAACGGTTATGGAACGTTGGGTCAAGGTGGAATATATTTCCTTCGCTTGAGGTGAATTAATATCTTGAACAAGGTTTTCAAGAGGAACGGACGAAGCGTTTGGAAGCACGTATTTTTCTTTCATCTTCAATACCTTCAAACACTTCCTGTCAATATCCGCAACAGACAAACGTCCCTGTTCAATGGCTTCTTTTATTTTGGAAATAACAATGTTCAGGTCTCCGGGCAAAAGCAAGACGTCACATCCGGCAATGAGCGTGCGAACTTCAAGCTCGCCTGTCTCGTATAAATCGCTAATGCCTTTCATATCCAATCCGTCCGTAAATATTAAGCCCTTGAAAAGCATCTCCTTTTGTAATAATTCGGTAATCATTTTATGGGAAGTTGTCGCAATGGTATTTTCTGCCTCGTCCAAAGCAGGAACAAGCAAGTGACCTGCCATAATGCCGTCAATATCCTGTTTGATTAGCTTTTTGAAAGGATATAATTCAATCTCTTTCAGTCGTTGAACGTCATGATTTATGGTTGGGGTTTTATAATGAGAATCTGCTTCCGTATCTCCGTGTCCCGGAAAATGTTTTCCACATGCCATAACGCCATTATCCTGCATTCCTTTCGTGTAAGCAATGCCGCATTGAGCGACAAGTTGCGGATTCGACCCAAAAGAACGGCTGCCAATAACCGGATTTTTAGCGTTGCTATTCACATCCACACAAGGGGCAAAATTGACATGTACCCCCATTCGTTTACATTGCGTTGCAATTTCCCACCCCATTTTATAAATGTAAAAGAAATCGCGACCCGCCCCCAACGCCATTTGACGGGGAAACAAAGCAATACTGTCTAAACGCATCGCTAATCCCCATTCTCCGTCAATCCCTATCATGACAGGAATTTTACTGATTGTCTGTATACTGTTGCTAAGCTCCGCCTGACGAACAGGACCGCCCTGAAAAAAACAAACCCCTCCCACTTGATATTGCTCCACTTGTTCCAAAAGGAGTTTATTGTAGGATTCGTCTTTGTTGGAATAAGCGCGAATCATCATCAGTTGCGCAATCTTTTCTTCTAAAGAGAGCGTCCTGAACACGGAATCTGCCCATGAAATTTTGGCGGATTCATTTGCCGTTTTTTCTTCTAAAATCATTGTCCCTCCAAGCAATAGCGGTACAACGGATAATGCTGCAATCTTTTTTAATACATGTCTAACCATAAAGTGTTTGAAATCGTGATATATTTCATGCAAAGAAAGAAAAAATATCGAAGTGAATAACAAATAACAGGCTCTACTTTTAAACAACAAAATGTTGGATAAATTCAGACAATCCAATATTCCTGCCAATTGTTGTATCACGGCGGCTCATATACCGTACAGGTCAAAGATTTACAAGACTGCTATCCGCCTGTATAAAAAGAAAATAGAAACACAAACCGAAACAAAATGCAGGAAGAAATTCTTTTGTAAGAAAAAAAATTGTACCTTTGCAGCCCAAAGTAAAAATATAAGAAAACAATGGCGAAGAAAAATAAAGAAGCAAGGCAACAGATTATTTTAGAATGTACCGAACAAAAAGCGTCCGGAGTTCCGGGAATGTCAAGATATATTTCTACGAAGAATCGAAAGAATACACCGGAACGTTTAGAGTTGAAAAAATATAATCCATTTTTGAGAAAAGTAACTATTCATAAAGAAATTAAATAATACATTGTTGATATGGCAAAGAAAGTTGTTGCAACATTAAAGAAATCAACCGGTAAAGATTTTGCGAAAGTAGTACGTATGCAACGTTCTGCTAAAACCGGCGCTTATAGCTTTAAAGAAGCTATTGTTCCTACCGAACAGGTTAAGGAATTTCTGGAACAAAAATAGTATCCGACGGAAACTACAGAAGAAAATATTTTCATTACGATAGTGAAACATATTTTTTAGAATGAGAATATCCATGTGTATCGTGTAAAGAATGTTCTTTCTTGATACACATGGATATAATTGTTATTCACACAGCAATACAAGCGTTCATTATTTTTGACTCTGGAAAGACCTTCCACAATCCCATTTTAAGTATAGCCGAAAATTGGATTCGCCCGAAAGGGAAAATCTGACTTTTCAAGTCGTATGGTAATATGTTACAAAATTATGTAGAATAAAGCATAGATTATGTGTAAGATTATTTAAATTACTATCCTTCCTGATTGAATTATGTAACCCCATAAATGGGTTATGTG
>JAISDH010000397.1 GCA_031264975.1 Bacteroidales bacterium | reverse complement strand
ATAGAAGGTAATGAGAATGTTACTGTAAGCAAATTGGCAGAAATTGAAAGCGCCACAAAAGAAGATATATCTTTTATTGCCGATTCTAAATATAATTTCTGTCTTTATTCAACGCAATCAGGCATCGTAATTATAGAAGACAATTTTACGATTGAAAAACCGATTGACTGTACCATCATACGAGTGGAAAACCCTCGTTTTGCTTTCGTCAAGTTACTTCAATTCTATGATAGTTTGAAGAATGAGAAATTGGGCGTTTCCAAACATGCGTTTATTGCGAAGAGCGCTACCATCGGCAGGAATGTTTATATAGGAGAAGGCGCTGTTATCGGTGAAAATGTAAAAATAGATGACGATACTAAAATTTATCCCCAAGTATATGTAGGTGATAACGTTGTTATAGGAGAAAGCTCCATCATATATGCAGGCGTCAAAATATATGAAAACTGTCAAATCGGAAATTTCTGTATTATACATTCCGGTTGTGTTATCGGAGCAGACGGATTTGGTTTTTTTCCAAACGGGAACGGAGGCTATGAAAAAATACCTCAAATCGGAAATGTAATGATAGAAGATAATGTAGAAGTCGGTGCAAATTCATGTATAGATAGAGCAACTTTAGGGTCTACTATTATACGACAAGGGGTTAAAATTGATAATCTTGTCCAAATAGCCCATAACTGTACAATAGGGGAAAATACGGTAATGGCTGCATGTTGTGGTATTGCAGGGTCTGTTGTTATTGGAAAAAATTGTATCTTTGCAGGGCAAGTTGGAGTAAAAGACCATGTTGTTATAGGAAATGAGGTAACAGTGGGAGCTCAGTGTGGAATACATAAGAATGTAGCAAACAAACAGACTGTTTTAGGCTCTCCTGCTATGGACGCAAAGAAAATGATACGGATTTTTGCAGCATTGCACTTTCTACCCAACTTAGTTGATAAAATGAATAAGAAAAACGAAAAATAAAAAAATAAAATCAAGATGAAACTTTTTAATAATTGTCTCTTCATTGCAATTATCATAGCAATGGGGGTTTTGTCTCAAGCATGTTGGAAAGATAAAACACTAAAAGATAAAGGATTTGATGACATGCACATAAATATATCTCCATCTTATGGAATACCGTTGGCAAATGTGGATATACAGGGAAAAGACCTTGTTACTCAAATAAACAAGGATTCTGCAAAGAAAAATTATTTTATAGAGTACGATGCATCGGATTATGACTTATGCGTCATTACGTATGATAAGACAAATATCCCTGTTACTCTTCCAACAACGCTTAACAGTTTTGATACGATTGTAAGTTATCCATTAAGTTTCTTTTCAGATTTACGAAGGGATGGTTGGCGCCCCAAAGAAGCTTTTTTCTTTTTATATGTAGATAACAGTTACAATGTGGACTTTCGGTTAAATATAAGACAGCTTGACTATGATAATATGAATGGGCACCGTCAACCCATTGTGAGGGAAGACCTTCGTAATGTAAACCTTGTTCAGGCTTCTACCAACAGTTCCTTCAAAAGGTCTTTAGTTATAAATGAATTTACGCTTACCAATCCGAGTGATATTATATTTCGAGGAACACAGGTTGATTTTGATTTCGGTTTCTCAACATTGGAAAGTCATCTTTATCCAAACTATGGAGGAAGTTTAAATTTGAATCCGATTATAAAAGTTCCCGCATATTTTACGCTAAACAATTTCATTAGAAGAGATACTACAAGTGTAAACTTGACGGAAGTTGCCGATATATTTAATGACACATCCGCTCTTTCTTTGCAGAATATTACTTTCTATTTAAGTATCACAAACGGTTTGCCTTTGGTTGCTAAATTGCAAGTCTATTTTGCAGACGCCAATTATCGTATAATAGATTCCTTGCAAATGAGTGAGATTGAGCTAAAATCGGGGATTCCGGATGCTTCTTTTCTTGTAAAAACTCCCGGCATCACAACAGCGGAAATAAGTATGTCTAAAGACAGGTTTAAAAGAATCAAGGATTCGAAATATTTAATTTTCAAAGAATATCTTTCTTCTTATAACTCTGACGACGTGAAATTATTCAAATCAAGTTTTATGAAGATACTATTGTCTTGTAAACTTGACACACAATTAGACGGAAAAATATCTGATATTTCATATTAAAAACTAAAGGACATGAAACGACATATTAAATATTTGGTTATCTTTCTTATCGTTTTACTTCCTTCTGTAAAAGAAGGGACGGCACAAGAAAGTTATTTATTAAAAGAACTGAGGATTCCTCAAGTTGCACAAGAAAATCCGGGAAGCGTTATTCCTTATGACGCGCATATTTGTTTCCCTTTGGTGGGCAAAATACATGTAGGAGTAAATTCCCCGATAAACTACGGAGATATAATGACTGTTTCCGATAAACTGTTAGACAGAGTCAAAAAAAATAATGCGATTCGTATATGGGGACAAATCGACCCTGTTCATTTTGGGTTTAGAGCAAACAAAAAGAATTATATCAGCATAACCACAGCGATAAAAACAGACGCCAATATTTCATTTAAAAAAGATCTCGCTTCCTTTATGATCAAGGGAAATGGTCCTTTTGAAGGCAAAGAACTGTCTTTTCTCGGAAATGATTTTCTACTTGTTAATTCATACGCAGAAATAGGCGTGGGATACAACAGGGAAGTCAATGATGATATCTCTTTTGGGGTGAATGTTAAATACTTGTTAGGACTTTTCAATGCTTACACGAGTAAAGCCGAATTATTATTGTACACGGGAGACAAATACCATGAACTAAACGTCAGTCATACTCTTCAAGGAAAAATGGCAGGTATTGTTAAGTATGATAGTAATGGTGTTAGGGTTGAAGATATTTATGAAAATTTAAAGAATCACGGATTTGCTATTGACGTCGGCGCTCGTTACAGAATCAACAGGTTAGTGGAAATAAACGCTTCGGTTTTGGATATTGGACTTATCAGATGGAAAACGAATGCAAAGCAATATAATGTAATAGATAAAACATTCTCCGTAGTCGGAATACAATATGACGACGTATTTAAAGATACAGGCACGGCAATAAGCAATCTTGACCCCAATGGTTACCTGAGAGAAATTGCCGACACCATTACCAACAATTTTATTGCTGATTTGGAAGAATCTTCAAGTTATACAAAATGGTTGAACCTCAGATTTAATGTAGGAGGTTCTATTTACGCATCGCCCAATGACCGGTTTAATTTTACTTTTACCGGCAAGTTTATCAATGGCGTTTTTGTTCCAAGCGGTTGTATATCGTATCATCGTAACTGTGGAAAATGGTTTGATTTTGTTGTTGGCAATACTTTTAAAACGAATGCAATATTCAATCCGGGAGTCGGACTGAACCTTACATTAGAAGTATTTCAAATATATCTTGCCGTAGATTACGCCAATACATTTATTTTCATTGATAGAGCAAGAAATCTGAATGTAGCTTTAGGCGTAAATTTTGTTGCTCCTTTAAGCAAAGCCAAAGTATTTAAGGCAAGTTATCCTTATTAGTGATTAATAATGGTTAGTGATTAATGATTAGTGGACGAGTAAACGAGTGAACAAGTTTCTGCTTGCGCTTTGTATCTTTTGTGGTTTTATCTTTTGTAATCTCATATTAACCACTAATCGTTAATCACTATTTTTATCTTTTGTAAATTCTTGTTATACATTTACTTTCTTTGTCCCTCGCGATACGGTGATATCGTTGTTGGCGATACGGTGATATCGCTGTTAACGATACGGTGATATCATGTATGCCGATACGGTGATATCGTGTATATCGATACGGTGATATCATGCATACCGATACGGCGATATCGTATATACTGATACGGCAAAACTATGAACAGAGGTCTTTTCAGACATTCATTGGTTATAATTTTTTAATATTTTCTTGCAATCGATTCCATTTTTCATCGGCGAACTTTGTCCCAATCTCTTTTACAATTTGAGACGCCAAATAGGAACCTGTTTTTCCGCATTGTTCCAAGTCATATTCTTTGGCGTAAGCAGATAGAAATCCTGAAGCATATAAATCTCCTGCTCCGGTGGTATCTATACAGTTAGCGGGGTATGCCGGTATAATTTCTTTTTGTCCGTTTTTCATGATTAAGGAACCTTTGCTTCCTATTTTTACAACGGCGATATTTGTTCTTTCGGCGATATATTGCAGAGATTCGTCAACGGATGTTTGGGCAAACGTTGTTGCTTCTTCTTCATTAGCAAATACAATGTCAACATATTTTTCGATAATAGTATGTAAAAACGCTCTGTTTTCTTCCACAATATTATAGCTTGCCAGGTCTAAAGAAACTTCCAGTCCATGTTTTTTTGCCAT
>JAISDH010000480.1 GCA_031264975.1 Bacteroidales bacterium | reverse complement strand
GTTTATCAATTGATGAAGTAAAAAAACTGATTACTGATAAAGCAGCAAATAATGAAATATCTTTGAAACAGATTAAAGAAGATGCTAAGAAGAAAAAAGATATTACATCTGACGATTTTGTTTGTAGCATTTGTAATTCTTCCATTTGTATTACCGAGAACGGATATGTATATCCGTGTGCTGGTTGGCAAGATTATGTTGTTGGTAATGTAAAAGAGACGTCTCTTTATGATATTTGGAATAATTCCGCAAAAGTGAAGTATCTGAGAGAGTTGCGCAGATACGACTTTCTTAAATGTATTAAGTGTACAGATAAAGAATTTTGCACTATGTGTATGGTTAGAAATGCAAATGAAAGTCGCTTAGGAAATCCACTAGAAGTTAATGAGTATTTTTGTAATATCGCAAAGTTCAATAAAAAACTAGTAATAGGATAGGTGGAAAGGCTCATCAACTCTTAATTCGAGTTTTAAAAAGGCCTGTCGAACTTAACAAATCGATTCTATCAAGTAAATAAGAAAGTTTTGTATCACGAGTCTGAAATTCAGATGCAATATGAGTGAGTGATTCGGCTAATCCAAATCTCTCAGTTTTTAATTTTGTTTTTATTAGTGTAACCTGTATTCTTTGTTCGTTCTTTTCAACCAATGTCTGTTGCATATGAAAATCTTGTTGATTATTGTAAAAATGTAATAGTCTTGCTTCGATATATGAGATGTTTATAATATAAGTATCTAATTGAATATTTGGAATTAAGTTCTCAAATTCATCTCCAAGTTCTTGTATGGAAATATTGTTGGTACGAATCTTATTATACAATTCCGGTTTCATCATTTTCATATAAATAAGTACAAAAAGTAATTGAGGGAAAATATATTGATTCTCTTTAAAAGAGCTTATGATTAATCTTGTAAAACCATATATTTTTTCCTGTTGACGGAGAGTTGCTCCATTTAACAATATTGTTGATATTTTCAACAATAACTCTTTATCACCGTGGAATTCATGATGTTTTTTTCGTTCCTGCATTTCGAATATATCGTCAAACGAATAATAATCATATAGATACTCGCAAAATTTTTCAGTTGAAAGAGATGGAATGGAATATTCAAAATCAATAAATCTGCGCAAATATTCTTCTGCATTAATTCTGTCATTTCCATAAAATCCTCTTATTGCATGACATAATTGTACTTTATCAATTGATAAAACAAAAACAATTCCTTTGACCGAAGAAAATAAATGTTTTACTTGTTCCAATAATTCAACAGCATAATCAGGTCTGCATCTGTCTAACTCATCAATAAAAAAACTAATGGTCTATCCTTGCTTGTTTCCACAACAAATTTTTCGAGATCTTTACGAAAATCCTTAACAGTTTGTTTTTTTGTTTTATACTCATCTATTTCTTTTTCAAATATTTCTGTTGATCCTTTAGTGATCCCTTCAATCATATCTATTACAGACTCCGTATCAATGTATCTACCGACTATAGCTTTAACGACACCCGGTAATATATGCTTGGATAGTGTGGCCGCTTTTGGAAGAATTGATTTGAAGAGATCGTCAGAAGAAGGTTTTGACAATTCCTTTAATTCCGAGATAATTGCCACTAACGGGTTATGATCAAAATCATTCTCCCAAGCATTAAAATAAATGGTTTTATAGTCGTTATTTTCGAGATGTTGCTGCCACATTTTTACAAATGTGGTTTTCCCAGTGCCCCACTCATTATTAATTGCCAGTACAAAACCATTTGGATATGAAGCTATAACATTCGTCAATATTTTAGCGAACAATTCCCTACCTAATTTACATCCTGCAAACGGATTGTCTTTACTAATATTGGCGGCAGTCGGATCAATGAGCTTAATTTCCATATGTAAATTATTTGATTTCGTTCATTATTTTATTTGTCATTGCCAACGCTTTGATTATGCGCTGATAGTGCATAATGTCATCGAAGGAGAGAGTGCGCCCAATGCGATCTTTGAGCCACTTTTGGGCGGGTTGGTAGCCACCGATGTAAAAGTTCCACACGACAGTCGGGATACCATCAAAATATTGGTCGGTGTTGATCCATACTTGACCGATCGTACCATCAGCATTGGGTTCCCAACACGGCTTTTTGATTGTATTGTTACCAGCTACCGGATATTGCGTGATGAGTTTCGACAGATCAGGATGTTCCATCAGATGGATGCGACGAAGTTCGTCTCCCGTAGCGGCCAGAAGGCGGAACTGTTCCGCGTTTTCAGGATAAGGCACATATGGAAAATCAATCTTTAGGAATTCTTTGTACTTCTCTCGATATAGCGGACTGTGAAGTACGGCATAAATATAATCAAGCAAATCTATTGGTGCGAATTTATCTGCATCGCCATTTTTCTCCGGCTCAAACTCCAACTCGATGTCTTGGGCTATCTTCTCGACAATCTTCGGATTAAGATTTGGAGTTTTATTCTCACTTAACAGATTCGTATGGGAGTATAGGTACAAAGGAAATATATAGCAATTATCAAGAGTTGACAATGTACTTTTATCAATATATTTAGTCGATATATACACCTTACTGGTAGAGTTATTCCTTACACCCTTCAAACATAATAATCCATAATTATCCTCTTGATCGAAATTTCTCATTATGTTGGCTCTTGCCCGTGCTAATTTTCTGGAGCTATATGCGATATAACGGTCATCAAAAATTCTATATGAATATTTTTTGATTACAGTATTAGTATCTTTCAGATGTAGTAATTCATTTTTAATGAATGCCACATACGATTTATCATCACCAGAAGTTATTCCCATACTGTTTTCTATGAACAGTTCCGGGATTTTAAATCCTGTAGAATATTCATTGTATGAGTCATAGTTTTTAGGGGCAAAGAAATATTCTGGTGATGAAGGATTCAACTTAGTCCACTTCAATAAACTGAAATCGTTATTCGTCAAGAATTCATATTTCATCTGCCTCTTACCAAAGATATCATAATGATACACTTCGGCGAGAGTACCTTTAGGTTTATCTCCTGTCTTTATGAAAATATTAATCGAAACTCCTTGCTGAATATCAAATACATTCTCGTCTTTATTACCGTTTGGTGCTACTTCTTTCTTTTTGCTATTCCCATGTAAGTCAAGAATATATATCTTATCAAAACTCTTCATCAAGTTCCATCGCATTCCACGAAAAGTTGGATTGTCGATAAAACTATGATTGTTGATATAAGCAAGAATCCCCTCATTATTACGATCTACATAATACTGACCGAGGCGAATGAATTTGCAGTAATCATCATTGATCCATTTAGCATTGCGCTCTCTCAAGGGCTGGTTGGTGTCTGGTTCTTTTTTGTAGTCTTCCATAAGCCGCATTATCCATTCTCCCTTATTCTTACTTTCTCCGCTATACGGCGGATTGCCCAGCACCACCATAACTGGAGTATTACGTTTAATCTCATTTGCGCCATTTGCCTCACGAGCAAGAAATTGAGCAAAGAGCGTCCCTGTATCTTTATGAAATTCTTCTAATGAGTTGGTTAGGAAGATTTGCAAACGCTCGTTTTTAATAGCCTTGTAGTCCGTTTCAGTGAGCAACCAATCAAGTTTCAGATGCGCCATCGTATAGGAAGCCATCAGTAATTCAAATCCATTCAACCGAGGTAACAGATGTTCCTCGACATAACTTTGCCACATCCCGGCTTGTCCTTTGAATTTTTCATATATTCGGCTAACCGTTTCAGCAAGGAAAGTACCGGTTCCAGTAGCGGGGTCTAATATCTGTACCTTGTGAACTTCTATCTTCTCTTTCTTCTTATGGTCGACGTATCGTTTATCCCTGCTTTGGTCAATACTGCGTTCTACTGTTATCTTCGATGTGTCGGCTAGTCCCATCGACAGACAAAATTCGGTTTGCAGAATACTATCCACCGCTCGGACAATGAAGCCCACTACTGCCTGTGGGGTGTACCATACGCCTCGACTCTTGCGCAACTTTGGATCGTAAGCTGAGAGGAAGTCTTCGTAGAAGTGGATCATCGGGTCGGTCTGTTGGGTACGCTTGCCGAAACCTTTCATCACGGCATTAATATCGGTAACACGGAATGTTTCAGCCAAGTCGTCCACGATCCAGCTTATTCGCTCGTCGAGGTCGTAACCTGCAATATCCTGAAACAGTTTACGCAGGAAAGGGTTGGTCTTGGGAATCAGTTTTGCCGCCTCTTCACGACTAAATGTGTCGGGACTCTTCTGGTCGTGCAACCGCGCCGCGAACATACCATAGGTAATGGTCTGGGCATAGATATCAGCAAACTCCCTCGGTGTAATATCGTGGATCAGCACATCCTTGAAGGCAGCCATCTGTCCTTCGAGATTGCCATCTCCACCGCCTTGTGCAAGTGTCTTTTCAATAACGGTAGCCAGTAGCCGTGCTTTACCTGCCATAATCTCCGCCAGTTTGGCTGGCGAGGTAATCTTTTGCGAGTGGGCATCACCAAAATGTTTTATGAGGCTTTCGAATTTTCCGAAGTTTCCTTTCATGAGCACAATCTTACCACCTTTGAGTTCGGCGATGCGTACATTATCCACAAATTCACCATTCTCATAAAGCCAGAAGTCGAGGTAGTCGGTAAAGATGATATTGTCGAGAGAGGAACGATACCGCTCAAACTGTTCCTTGTGTTTGTTGCGACCGCCTAAGTCTGTATCACCGATGTCTTTCGCCTCAATAAAAGCTACTGGGATATTTCCGTCTCCACGCTGAAGAATATAATCCGGCACACCGCACTCTTGCCGGGCAGGTTCATTCGATATCGTCAAGTACGGCAGCATTACTGCCAAAAGGTTTTGCAAGGCTGGGCGATAAGTATGCTCACGAGCGATGCCAGTAGCGTATTGTTTTTGTATTTCAGCGATATATTCTTGAATACTCATTGTCAGTAACTTTAATTGCAAAGGTAGAAAATTATCCAACCCAATAAACGAAATCGCTGATAATTATTGCCTACTCCTCATATCCTTTAATTCCCTCATACATCTGATACCAATACACCGCTTTCCCTTTCCACTCTCGGTATTCATGGATGAAATACCCCGCAAGAAATGCCGATGCCAGTGTTATTACCCACATCACGATATACCATTTCAAGCCTTTGGATGGCTGTTTGACTTTTCGGAGTTTGTCTTCCATTTCACCGATAAAGTAGCGGCTTAGCTGTTCAAACCTGGCTGTTTCAATTGGAATGCGTCTTTCATAAAGGATATTCACACTTTCTTGAACTTTATTTGCCGTTTCGTCGTTCGTATGAGAAATTTCCCGGAGCCGGTCTATTTGCCCGGTCAGGATGTTGTCCATTGACGGCGACCTGCGTTTTATGGCGGTCGTCGGGAACGACCTTACCGGCTGCAAGCGCGTCTTTGTACTGTTTTGGAAACATGAAATCCGTTTTTCCTGTTTCTTTGTTCAGGGTGATATAGCCGCTGTATCCTTTCCCCTTTTTATCTACCAGACCGACCATGTGTACGGTTTTTCCTTCCCGCAGGCTGTCGCGCTGGTCACCGGTCAATTCTTTTCCGCGAAAAGTCTTTTGAACGTCCCTTTGTCCGTTGTCCTGCTTTTGGCTTTGCCTTCCGACAGTTCTTTCCTTTGCTGTTCATTTAACTCTACGCCTTTGATTTTTTCAGGTACAATTACTTTGTCTGCCCGGAAAGCGACCAGTTCGTTTGTCAGTTTGTCCAGCGACAGGAAGATGGGTGTTTTTTCACCCTGTCGAAATTCGACTTCAACTGTTCGGCCAAGATTGCCGTTTGTCAACAGGCTCTTTTTGTTTTCCTCGGAAAATGTTACGCCGAAATACGGACGTTCCAAATCGGGCTTGTGGCGGATGGGATGAGCGGCGGGAACAAACGTGCCGTCCTGCTGCTTGCGAAGCGAAAAGCGGGCGTCGGTACGGAGCGTCGTTTCGTCGTCTATTCGGATGGATACCGGCGTCAAATCCGTTTTGCGGTGGTCCAGCATCTTTTCGAGATTGCCGCTTTTTTCGAGAAATTCGCGCGTGATGCCGAATTTTTCCAGTTTGTCCCAGTGTACCAGTTCGGGGCTAATGGCATAACTTTTTTCAGATGTTTGCGCCTGTGGTTGAGCTTGGGTTTGTCCCTGTTTTTTCAGAAAGTCTTCCGTGTCAATGCGGTGCAGGTCGATAAATGCTTTGTTTTCGGATTTTTCAGGATTCTTAAATGCATCCTGTAATTTCTGTACGACTTCTTTGAATTTCTCTGCCGGAACACGGAAAAACTCAAAACGTGTCGGGTCTTTTACCTGACGCATAAAGTTCTCGAAGAAGTTCTCAAGAATGTTCCCGTTTTTGTCGATTTTCAACAGATCGGGATTCTCGCCGTCGGGCTTGGCCTGTTTCACCTTGCCGTCCTTATCCATTTTTGCAACATTCAATTCGCTGCTGCCTTTTTCTCTGACCAGTAAAACATCCTGGCCTTTCAATTTTTTATCCATATTACTTTTGTTTTAAATGACTGCATCAATAGTAATGCGGCACAAAAGTAGAGAGGTAAATGATGATAATAAATGGTTTTCGGGCAGATGTCCGCATGTTGCGCCGGTAGTGGCAGCGGTTTGCGTCGAAATAACTTGATGACATTGCTTTATTTTTGAGGATACTTCCTGTATTCCATTGGCATAAGTCCGGTATGTTTCCTGAAAAAACAGGAGAAAACGCTCCTTGAATTATTGACTAATCAATATTTATATATACCTTTGCGCCATGAAAAGTAAAGAATATACATTGGGCTTCATGCTGGCACGGGCATCGCATACGATGGCGACCTGTCTTAATAAGACTTTAAGCAGGGAGGGGATAGACCTTCCTCATTCTCAATTTGTAATTCTTAGAATTTTATCTCTCAAAGACAATGTAAGCCAGCAGGAGTTGGCAGATTCTGCTTTCAAGGATACGGCGGCTATCAAACGGACGCTGGATATACTGGAAAAGAAAGGATTGATTGAACGCATTCCGGTTACCGCGAGGAAAAACAGCATTAGAGTAACAAAAGCAGGACAGGAATTAATGCCTAAAGTTATGGACTGTCTGGAAAAGGCTAAAAAACTCTATTTACAAGGCATTAGCGATGCTGAATATAATATGCTTATCAATATCCTCGAAAGGCTATATCAAAACATCAAATAATTTTTTTTACACGCAATATTGATTAGTCAATTATAAATACAGTAGTTAAATATGAAAATAAAAAAGTTAAAACCGCAGGCAATGAAAATCTTGAAAATGTTTCACATTTTTCTTGGATTTTGTTGGATAGTTGGAAGTATAGTGCTCTTTCTGGGGGTGTTCCTGACATTCCCCGAATCGGGCGACGAACTGTATATGCGTTCGAAGATGTTGCAGCTTATTGATGACTGTCTGATTATTCCGGGCGCAATAGGCGTCGCAATAACAGGATTGATATACAGCGTATGGACAAATTGGGGATTTTTCAAACATACGTGGATTATCGTAAAATGGATTATGACTGTCCTGCAAATCATATTAGGCACATTATTGGGTCCCTATATAAACGAAAATGTCGTTATCGCAAATCAACTCCGGGATGCGGCGATTA
>JAISDH010000384.1 GCA_031264975.1 Bacteroidales bacterium | reverse complement strand
GTAAACGAGTTTTTACTTTATTGCTTGGCTCTTGAAACATCCCAATAAGCACGCAGATAACGCAGATTTGAAAAGATAAACACAGACTATCTGTGAAAATCCTTTGAATCGGCGTCATCTGCGTGCCAAAAACAGTATCTCTGTACTCAAAAAGCAATCCACGAGGAACAAACAAAAATAGGTACGCCATACACAACGCACCCAATTAATCACTTTCATATAACTTCAAGTCAAATTTCTAACAACAAATTACTTGCAAATATGAAGAAGTTATTTTCTTTTTGTATTTATCGCAGATTAATGGGTGGCTAACCACTATTTTTACGTTCTGTAAACTCTTGTTCTACATCTGCTTTTTTTATTCCTCGCAATACACAGTGATATCGTTGTTCGCAATACGGTGATACCGTTTTCGCGATACGGTGATACCGTTTTCGCGATACGGTGATATTGTTGTACACGATACGGTGATATCGCGAATGCAATATAGTGATATCGCGAATGCAATACGGTGATATCGCGAATGCAATATAGTTATATCGCAAATGTAATATAGTTATATCGCAAATGTAATATAGTTATATCGCGAATACAATATAGTTATATCGCGAATGTAATATAGTTATATCGCGAATGCAATACGGCGGTATTGCAAACACCGTTCGGCGGTATTGCTCAATGAATATCTCCGTATGGTGAATAACATTTGAATAACAATAAGATATCATCTTTCATATAACTTCAAGTCAATTTATCAACAACAAATCACTTGCAAATCTGAAACAGTTATTTTCTTTTTGCATTTATCGCGGATTAATGGGGCGACTAACCACTATTTATATCCTGTTCATCCTTTAATCCTGAGAATCCTGATTCAGACAATTTCGTCCTTGTACTTCCCTCCTCATAGCTTGCCTGCTTGTTGCCTGTTGCCTTTCTCTGACCCCGGATTACTTTTCAAGCGCTTGTTTTATATCTTCAATAATATCGTCAATATGCTCCAAACCAACAGAGATTCGAATCATCCCTTCTGTAATAAAACTTGCGGCAAGTTCATCTTTTGTCAATTTTGCATGTGTTGTAGAGGCAGGGTGAGTACTTATTGTGCGGGAATCGCCGAGATTTGAAGTCATTGAACACATTAGTAAGGAATCTTGAAATTTCTTTCCCGCTTCAAAGCCGCCTTTAATTTCAAAAGCAACAATATTTCCACCCATCTTCATCTGTTTTTTCGCAAGCTGATATTGTGGATTGGATTTCAAGAAAGGATATTTGACGCTATCAACTTTGTGATGTTGTTCCAAAAATTCCGCAAGTTTCAAAGCATTTTCGCAATGCCTTTCAACCCGAACAGATAAAGTTTCCAAACTTTTTGACAGAATCCATGCATTAAATGGAGAAAGTGTAGAACCAATGCCACGTGAGAAAAGATAGATTTTGTTTATAATCTCCTTATTCCCAACAACAACGCCGCCCAAAACGCGACCTTGTCCATCAATTAATTTCGTAGCCGAATGAAGTACAATGTCTGCGCCTAAAGTTATTGGCGTTTGAAGATAAGGCGTTGCAAAACAATTATCCACAATAAATAACAAGTTATGTTTATGCGCAATTTCTGCCAAAAATCCCAGGTCAAGCACATCGCAAACAGGATTTGTAGGGCTTTCGGCATAAAGAATTTTGGTATTTGGTTGAATAAGTTTTTCAATCATTTCGGGATAACGAATATCAAAAAACGATGTTTGAATGTTCCATCGTGGTAAAGTTGAAGAAAATAGGACATAAGTTGCTCCGTAAATACTTGAACAAGAAATGATATGTTCTCCTGAATTAAGCAGTGCCATCATAGTAGAAAAAATTGCTCCCATACCTGACGCATAAGCATAACCAGCTTCTGCTCGCTCAAGTTTTGTCATTTTTTCTACAAATTCATTGATATTCGGATTTGTATAACGAGAATAGGAATGTTTTGAAATTTCGTCAGCAAAAACAGCTCGCATTTCTTCGCTTTCATCATAAACAAAACTCGAAGTCAAAAAAAGTGGAGTAGAATGTTCATTGTATTGTGTACGTTCTGTTTGTGTTCGTATTGCTTGTGTTTCAAATTGTTTTTTTTGTTCGTTAATATTCATTTTTAATTGATTCAAATTTTAATTTAATAGTTTGCAAAGATACAAAATAATTTTGAATTATTGCTTTATTGCTAAGTTAATTTATATGTATGAGAAGCAAATTCATCGAAGACGTCAGTAAATAAAAAGGAGTATTATTGCGTCAAAAACCAAGGAAATACAAAATTATCGAAAAGCAAATCGTATGACTTATGATTGTAAGTATCATATAATGAGAACAACAAAATATCACAAACCGATATTGATGATTAACATGAACTATGTTAGCCTCAAAATATCGCCGAAAACACCGCGTGCAGTAACCTTTGCGCCTGCCCCAGCGCCTTGGATTACCAATGGTTGTAATCCGTATGATTCCGTATAAATTTCAAAAATCGAGTCGGAGCCTTTTAATTGTCCGAGAACGGAATTAGCTGGAACAGAAATCAATTTTACTTCCAAACAACCTTTGTTTTGCTGCAAATCACCCGAAAGTTCGCCAATATAACGTAATACGGAACCAGCTTCCTGATTTTCTTTTATTTTTTGATAATAGCTATTTAGTATATCTATATTTTCTAAAAATTCCGCGGTTGAAAGTTCCCGTAGTTCATTTGGAATAAGATTTTGTACTGCTACTTCAGTAATTTCATTTTGCAAATCAAGTTCTCGTGCTAAAATCAGCAACTTTCGTGCAACATCGTTTCCACATAAATCTTCACGTGGGTCAGGCTCGGTCAGTCCCAAATTCATAGCTTCTTCTAAAACTTCGCTGAATAATTGATTTTTAATTGAATAATTATTAAAAATATAACTCAAACTTCCGGAAAAAACGCCACGAATCCTTGTGATATTCTCACCCGAGAGATGTAGTAACCCAATCGTATCTATCAACGGTAAACCAGCGCCAACGTTTGTTTCGTAGAGATAGCGTTTTTTATGTGTTTTCAACGCTTGACGAATTTCCTGAAAAAAACCGTAAGAGAGTGTATTTGCCACTTTATTTGACGAAACCAAATTGAAATTATTCTTTATCAACTCGACATAATTTTTCACAAAATCTTTATCTGCTGTATTGTCCACAGCAATTAAATTTTCAAGATGATTCTTCTTGGAGAAATCAATAACGTCATTTATCGAATAATGTAGCCCATTGCTTTTAAGTTCTTCATTCCAATTTTTTTCAATTCCATTTTGATTGAAAATGATTTTTTTTGAATTTGCTACAGCAAAAATATTCAATTTGATATGCTTTTTACTTTCTATATTTTCTTTTGAATCAAGTATTTGATTGATTAAAGTAGTCCCAATTTGTCCATGTCCAAAAACTGCAATATTGATTTTTTTGTTTTCTTTGAAAATTTCGCTATGAATAACTTTTGAAGCGCGAATCGCCTCATTTTTTTTCAGTACCAAAGTTACATTGTTTCCGGATGTTGTATTGTTGATTAAAATTGGGATTATGTTATTTTTAATTAATGCATTAAGCGAATTATAAAACGTTTTCCAATTTTCTCCCGTAACTGATACTACGGCAATTTCTTTATCAACAACAATCTGATAAACTTCGTTTTTGTTCAATTCTTCACGAAATTCTTTGCATAAAGCGCTACCGGCTTTATCGGCGTCGTCTGCTGATACAACTAACCCAATCCCTTTTTCGAATGACCCTTGTACTACAAAACTAACACTGATTTTTTTCTTTGCCAATGCTTTGAAAATACGGAAATCAATGCCAACCTTTCCTAAAAAATCATGTCCAAAAAAATCTATTAATGCAACATTATTTATTATATTGATTTTTTTTGAATTACTATAAAGATTCTTTTCGTTTAATTTCATTTTATTTCGTTTAAATATATTACCTTGATGCTGAATAATTGGTTTTGTTCATTAGTTTTATACATTGAAGAGTGGTTTAAGTAAATAATTAAGTTGTTCATATTCAATTAAAAAAGCATCATGTCCATGAATTGATTTTATTTCGTGATAAAAAACATTTTCTTTGATTTTCTTCAGATTTTCAAAATCTTCGCGTGTTTCTTCGGCAGGAAAAAATCTATCAGTGTCTATAGCTACAAAATGAATTTCCGACCGAATTTTGCTTGCAACTTGTAGAAAACTTCCACGTCCTTCAGTAATATCAATCGTTTTTAATAGATGGTTCATTAATTTATATGAAGATAAGGAAAATCTTTTTTCTAATTTTTCTCCATGATGATTCAACCAACTCTCAATTTGAAAAAGAAATTGTTTTTCATTTTGTAAAGCACGATTAAATTTCATTCTTAATGATTTTGGCGTTCTATAAAGCAACATTCCATGAATCCGTGCATCGGAAATCGGATTTTTTGAATTATTTAGTATATAATCTTGTAAAAGAACATGAGCGATAATCCAATCAGTTGCCTTCCAATCGGTTGCAATAGGGATAATTTTATCTATCTTATCTTTTCGCTGAACAGCCATTTCCCATGTAATAGCGCCGCCTAAACTGCTGCCAATTGCGGCAAAAATTTTATTGATATTAAGATAATCAATTCCATACCAAAAAAAATCAGCAATATCATAAACGGTAAAATCTTTATAATTTTCAATAACATTTTCCTTGTTTTCAAAACCATTTCCAGGAATATTAAAGCAAAGGATTGTGTAGTTTTGTGGATTTACTGTGCCTTTTTCACCTATAAATTCATTCCACCATCCATTTTCGCCTATAACATTTGAATTTCCTGTTAGTGCATGATTTACTAAAATAATAGGCGCTTCATGCAATTTTCTACCAAAAATCTGGTAAGAAAGAATAATTTTCTCCATTTTTTCCCCTTTTCTCAGTTTATGATTTCTTATTATAATCTGCTGCAATCTATATATCTATTTAATTTATTTTTTTATTTGAATATTCAAAAATACAATTTTTTGATTAAGAAGGAATCATAATCTTTTAACAGAAAAAGAAATATTTCCAATTCATGCTAAATAAAAGAAATTATTTGTGATTTTCTTCGCCCTAAAAATCATAAATTATGAGCTATTTAAATAGGGTGCAAAGGTACAATTTTTTTTGAAACTGCAAGTAAACTGAGGAAGAAATTTAGTCTATAAATCAATAAATAGTTAATAATCATATAATTAAAAAATATGAAAACGAAGAATAAGCAATGTTTGTCCGAAAACACTATATTCTTAAATGATTATTTGAAAATTAGCAAGTATTCAGCTATCCGGTATGTCTGTAATGTTATTATAGTCTGATATTTAGAATGCAAACAGGTTTTGAGTATTTTTATTTGCTTATTTTGAATTTATTGCCGTTAGAATTTTCATTAATGCACGTTGCAGATTTGGGAGTGGCGTACCGATATTCATTCGCATAAAACCATTGCCACCTATTCCAAACATTTCACCGTCGTTGAGGGCAAGTTTTGCTTTATTAATAAAAAAATCCACTAATTCGTCATGATTATATCCAAGGTTGCGGCAGTCAAGCCATAAAAGAAAAGAAGCCTGAGGACGAAATACTTTTATCTGTTGAATATTTTCGTTAATGAAATTTTCTATAAAAATTATATTATTTTCTATGTAATCAATTAATTGTATTCTCCAACTATCACAAAAATTATATGCCGCATCACTTGCGATAATCGAAAAGATTGTCGGATTATCTAATTCGTTGGCTTGTAACCAATCATAAAATTTTCTACGAATTTGATCATTAGATACAACCGCAAACGAACTAACAAGCCCTGCAATGTTGAACGTTTTTGAGGGAGAACCAAAAGTGATGGAATTTTGTGCAGCTTCCTCTGAAACAGTTGCAAAGGGAGTATGTTTGTTATCCCAAAGCATCAAATCGGAATGAATTTCATCAGAAATAACCAAGATTTTATATTTTGCACAAATATTGGCAAGTTCTTTCAGCGTTTCTTTGCTCCAAACGATACCACCCGGATTATGCGGATTACTTAGAATTAGTATTTTACATTTCTCATCAATAATTTTTTCAAGATTTTCAAAATCCATTTCATATTGGTTTCCAATAAATTTTAATGGATTATAAACTATTTCCCGATAATTACCTTCCGGTACAATACGAAATGGATAGTAAACAGGAGGTTGAATAATTATTTTATCTCCAATTTCAGTAAAAACATTAATAACCATCCCAATGCCTTTTACAATACCCGGAATAAAAGTCAACCATTCGCGTTTTATTTGCCAATTTTGTTTGATTTTTATCCAGTTGATGATTGTTTCAAAATAACTTTCGGGTGTAAGCATATAACCGAAAATTGGATGTTCGAGCCGTTTTTTGAGGGCTTCTACAATTGGCGGCGGAGTTGCAAAATCCAT
>JAISDH010000270.1 GCA_031264975.1 Bacteroidales bacterium | reverse complement strand
CTGTAAAATAATAATCTCTATTTCTATATTATTGGAAAAAAAATGATACATTTGCAACATAAAATAAATCGCTTTTAAATTTCGATTAAATCTTGATGATACGACAAAAGATTAATTTTTATGTACTCCTTTTTACTTTTCTTTTATGTCTTTCTTGTCAACACGTGGAAAGAAATTATGATGTAAATGGTAATTTGGAATCGGAAATACCTTATAAAAACGGTAAATTGAATGGTACGGCAGTTTGGTATTATGCGCATGGCGTGAAAAGTCTTGAAATGACTTATATGGACGGATTAAAGCATGGAATAATGATTCGCTTTTTTCGCAATGGTCAGAAAGAAACTGTTGAAACCTATAAGAATGATACCTTAAACGGACAGTCTCTTACCTATAATGAAAAGGGCGTTCTTGTTTCGGAATTTGGTTACAGGAATGGAAAAAAAGAGGGAACGATTAAACAGTATTTTTCCGACGGTTCACTCTTTCTGACCGGAAGTTATACAAACGACCAATACGAAGGAGATTGGGAGTATTTTGATAAGGAAGGATTTAAAGTAGGCGAAGGTAAATTTGAGAAAGGAGATGGAATCTTAACCGGATATGATGATATGGGAAATATAAGTAGAAAAGTTTATTATAAAAACAGTATTATGTTTAAAGAAGAAATATATTATAAAAACAGTCAACAGGTAGAAAAAATAATAACGTATAAAGATGACCGCATTGAGAACGTACAAATTCTTGATTAATCAGATACCCACAAAATAATAAATAGGAAATGGATAAAAATTTTGTTATTCTTCAGGATGATTTTGAGTTTACGACATTAAAAGAAATTATTATTCAATTATTACACAACACGGGCTATTTGGTAGACCCAAATACGACAGGCATTGCAACCGGTTTTGATAAGATTGATATTGTTACTAAAGGATTTCAACCGGAAGAATTGAGTGTAGTTGCCTCGAAGCCGGGTAATGGGAAAACAGCGTTTTTGTTATCGCTATTGTTTAATATTGCTTCAAAATCAGAAAAGACGGTAGGGATTTTTTCTCCCGAACGTTCTGCTGCAAAAATGTTTTATCGAATGATAAACAGTGAAACCCGTCAATCGGTGCAGAAGATACTATCAGGAACAATTAAAGATTCTGAAAAAGAATCCATAAATACTATTTTGTACACATTGTCAAAATCTCAAATCTATGTGGACGACACGCCTTATTTATCTGACGCCGTTTTCCATAGACGATGTAAACAATTAAAAAACAAATATGGAGCGGACATTATTTTCATAGATGGATTGGAGTTGTTATCCTTTTCGGACTTGACTGTCTATGAAAATACGGAAGAACAGAAGAGCAGATTAAAAGATATAAAAGCAGTTGCAACCGAGTTGAAGATTCCCATTGTTGTTTTCTCTCACATGGCAAACACAACAAATTTGGGCAAAGAAGCGCCTCCTTCTATCAATAATGTTTATGATTTTATTCCTGAAATTGCGGACAGTATTTATCTTATTCATCGTCAGAATATGAGTGATAGCGCAAATATTATCATTGTGCAACATCCAAATATAAGCGAACCTTTGACTGTACCGCTTAAATTCATTGAGTCGATTGATAAGTTTGTTGATTTGTAGTATAAATATAAGAAGAACCCATTAGAAAACTGGTTTAATAAAATGAATCAACCGCAACTGTACGTCATAATGAATCACACTTTAAATTTCTCAGAGAAGGATTCATGTATTAATATATTTAAGGAGCAACGAATAGACGACGAATTAAATCAGTATCTGTTATATGTTGCACACCTTACCAATGAAAAACCGGAGAATCCTCAAACAATACAAATAGAACAAATAGACGACGAAGGCGTAATATGGTTAAGACTGAATGATATCCGCATAAAAATACACAAACATATTATTCAACTGCGATTTCCTGTTATTTTCCGTGCCTTCTTTGACTATACGAACTTGCGGGAAGCTATTTATAATTTACTCAAGAAAATATTTATTCCTTGTGGCACAACAGAAATGGTTGTCTATCCTTCTTCTTGGCTTTATGCTTCTTATGAAATAAAAAACGATTGGCACCACAAGCGATTAATGGTATTGCAGGAGAAAATATGTGAAAAATGTAATTCATATAGACGAACCAAATTAAATTTACGTTTATGTTTATCGAATGAACTTTTGGATGTAAAGCAGGTAGCAGATAAGCATTACAAAGCATGGTTTATAAGAAGATTAGAATAAATGGTCAATAAATTTTTATTTAATAATATAATATAGTTATGGAATATAATAATGATACCGAATATCAACAACATGATGATTCAACCAACTTAGAAAAGACTCCGACAGGATTAAAGGCTTTATGTATTTTAACTTTTATTGGAAGCGGGTTTTCCGCATTAGCCTATCTTGTATTATTTTCCATGCATGACGCTCTCCCTGAAATGATGATAGCCATGGGAGAATCAATGGAAGGCGCATTATCCGAATATTATACAAGTATAGCAGATATGTTTGATAATATGCCGACATACTTTTTCCTCTTAATGACGGTTTCCTGTTTATTGTCAATTGCAGGCGGAGGATGTATGATAAAAATGCGTAAACTTGGTTTTCATTTATATGTTGCGGGGCAAGTCATCCTGTTAGGACTTCCGATGTTAGTATTGAAAACGGGATTCAACATATTGGGAATGCTGATATCTTTTATTTTCATTATCCTTTATAGTAGTTATTTTAAAAAAATGAGATAGGGTTATGAAAATCAAACCTTCTGAAATGCCATTGCAAGCAGACGGGAGTGTATATCATTTGAATCTTCATCCTGATGAGCTTGCAGATACCGTTCTTTTGGTAGGGGACCCTGGTCGAGTATCTGTTGTTTCCGCTAAGTTTGACGTTATCGAAGTAAAAAAACAGAATCGTGAGATAATTACGCATACCGGACTGTATAAGAATAAAAGAGTGAGCGTTTTATCTACAGGGATGGGGATAGGTAATTTAGATATCATCGTCAATGAACTTGACGCCTTAGTTAATATTGACTTGCAAAAGAAAACCCCCAAAGAAACACATAAATCTTTAAACCTAATCAGATTGGGAACATGCGGAGCTTTACAACCCGATATAGATATTGATACCGGTATTGCTTCTGCCTACAGCGTAGGTATGGATGGTTTGTTACATTATTATCAACATGACCCAACTCTGATAGAAAATGAGATTGTTTCCACGTTTATAGACAAAACGGCATGGCGTAATAACCTTCCTAAACCTTATGCTATTGCGGCTTCCACCAAGCTATTGGAACAAATCGCTTTTGATTTGCGAAAAGGGATAACATTGACGGCTCCCGGATTTTACGGACCTCAATGCCGAATGTTACGTTTGCCATTAGGAATACCTGATTTTGCAGAAAGACTCAGGAATATAGAAAGTAAAGGATTACAATTCGCCAATATGGAAATGGAATCTTCCGCTTTATATTGTTTGAGTAAATTACTTGGTCATAATGCTCTGGCAATATGTGTAGTGATTGCAAACCGTGCCAATAAAACATTTAGCAAAGAATATCATACCGCAATGGATAATTTGATAAATATGACATTGGAAAGGGTGTAGGCAACAAGCAGCAAGGAAAGAGGGCGAATGAAATAATGATTAATGATTGATTCTTTCGCTATTTTGTCCTTGTACCTTGTTGCTATCTTCCTTTTGTGCCTTCGTTCTTTCCCCTATGTTACCGCCTTTTTCCTCATGGCTTGCTTGCTTGTTGCCTATCTTCCTTTCTCCCCAATTATACTTTGTATAGTTTTGAGCATTGCCTGTTAGGGCATTCATATCAATAGAACGGAAGCTCAACAAAACCGCTTTATTGCCCGTTAGGGCATTCATCTCTTATAATCTCCAAAACGAAAAATACACCATTCCAAAACGAAATGTCCATTATTTTTGCGGGTCATTCAATTCTCTACAATCTATAATCGTAAAAAAAACCACCCCATTTTGTAGGGTGGCTTTGGTGCGATACATCATCATTTAACTACCGCTTTAACGGTGATTAAATTTCATAGTTTGCCGTTAGCACTTCGGTTTTGCGTTGGTTGCTTTTACCATGCTTTGCATTGACACTTATTCTCTGGTTGAAACTCTTGGTATACCAAGAGTGCTTAGCGACGTACTCGGAGAGTACGTCGCTCGGATAACTTGAAAGTAAGAATTTCCCTTTTATCTGGCTCAACGTATCTAACAACTCTCTGTAGTCGTTCAATGAATATCCGTCATAATGACCCATATTCGCGTTGTAATACGGTGGGTCGCAATAAAAGAAACTGTCTTTTGTGTCTCTGCTGCGTATGATATAACAAGCGTCTGCGCATTCCATTGATACTTTTTGCAAGCGAATAGCAAGGTCTTCCGTAAAACTTTCACGGGCGTTACTTATTTTCTTTGCCGTGCTATTTCTGCTTTTATCGTATCCCCAGCTTGCGTCAAGTTGAGCGCCGAAACTCTGATGAGACAATGCCCACACCGACCATGCCCATTTTACATTACTAAACATGTCTGAGTTATTGTAAATCACACTTGCTTTACGATGCAATTCGCGGCTGTTGAGCGTAACTCTAACCTCTTTTTCAAGACTTGTAAAGTCATTCTTTACAACCTGATAAAAGTTTGTCAACGCACGATTTGTATCGTTTAGCACTTCCAGTTCCGATGGGTTTTTTGCCCAAAATATTGCTGCTCCACCGCAGAACGGCTCACAATATAAAAGATGATTAGGGATAAGTGGTATTATCTTATCGCACATCTGCTGCTTTCCGCCATAATATGTTATTGGCGTCTTCATGGATAATTTTTCCATTGTGTATATAAATTTTTTTAAATAATTTTGCTATCTTTGTAGCCTCTCTCACTATATACTATTTAAGGTGTACGCACACCCGTCAAAAGCTATAGCCTTTGACTATGGTGTGCGTACACCTTAAATGTTGTGTGAAGTGGTGAGAGACTTCACATGAGAGTTGGAGGCTTTTTTCTATACTATTTCATTAATAAAAATTTTCTTTTATTCATTACTTATTTCTAATTCTTGTTTCGCTCGTTCTTTGCAGGATTCGCAGAAAGCATAATAGGTTGTAAATTTTTCCGGTTTTTCTGCTTTCTGACGGATAATTGCTATTTCGTCGTCCATACTGTACTCTTCCCTGATGTAACGGGATACAAGTTCGTTATAGGAAGGCGTAGGTGGGATTATCTCCTGCATTTCCATATTGATAATTTCCAAAAAGGAAGCAGTCGGATGTGTTGTATAGAAATCCGCTTGTTTTTTGCTTATTTTTATCCATTTACCGGATTGGTATTCTTGTTCTGTTGTCCCTGTTCCGCCTGGCAACGCTTTTGTAAACTGTGCCGCTATTTTTATGTTTTTATTGATATAGTATTTCGTTATT
>JAISDH010000416.1 GCA_031264975.1 Bacteroidales bacterium | reverse complement strand
TCACTTTCCTATTTAAAAAAGATGTATCTTTGCAACCTGATATTTTTTAAAGTTATGTGTCATTTCATAAAATAATTTTATCATGTACGAACAATTACTAAGTTTAGATACAATTCGGATTAATTTTTCAGAAGGCGGAATGCATGCAGTAAATATTGTATTGGCATTCGTTATGTTTGGCGTTGCATTGGGTATTAGATTTCAGACATTTAAAACAATACTGCGATACCCTAAATCGGTAATATGGGGATTTTTCTCTCAGGTAATCGCATTGCCTGCCGTAACATTTTTATTGGTAGTAGCCTTTAGTAAGTTTATTACGCCTATGGTTGCCATGGGGATGATTTTGGTAGCCGCCTGTCCGGGAGGGAATATTTCCAATTTCATGTCGCAGTTGTCAAAAGCGAATACGGAACTGTCAATCAGTCTCACGGCTATTTCCACTGCCTTATCAACAGTGATGACGCCGTTTAATTTTGCCTTTTGGGGAGGACTTTATGTGAATTTTATTAATAGACAGGCAGGACACGCATTACAGGAACTGCATATTGATAACTACCAAATGCTTGAAACGGTGTTTATCTTATTGGGCGTTCCGCTCTTGTTGGGAGTATTAACCAGCAGGTTTTTGCCGAAGATAGCAGAGAAGTTGAAAAAGCCCATGCAATATTTTTCCATTATATTCTTTGCCGGAATGATAGTTATGGCGTTCAGCAATAATTTTGATTTGTTTTTGAAATACATTTTCTATATTTTTATTTTGGTTTTCATTCACAATCTGCTTGCATTGAGTACAGGATTTGGAATAGCGTCTTTGTTTAGACTGCCCGAAGCCGACAGACGAACGCTTACCATAGAAACAGGGATTCAAAATTCGGGTTTGGGTTTGATACTGTTGTTTAATCCAAAAATCTTTCCGCCTGACATGGCAATAGGAGGCATGCTTTTTATTACGGCATGGTGGGGAATTTGGCATATTATTTCAGGCTTATCGCTTTCTTTTTACTGGTCTCGTCGTTTACCTAAATAAATTTTAATCTATGAAAAAGATTCAAGACAAAAACAGATATTATTTTATGTTAAGACGATACGTTGATTCTATGTTTAAATTGGCATATCGTCGTGTGGAATATTACGGTACAGAAAAAATACCGAAAGACGGAGCAATCATTTATGCACCCAATCATACCAATACCTTAATGGACGCCTTAGCGGTATTGGTGATTGATAAAGAGGCAAAAGTTTTTGTTGCAAGAGCAGACGTGTTTAAAAATCCGGTTATCCTGAAGATTTTGACATTTCTAAAAATGCTCCCCATCAACCGAAAACGAGACGGTATTGCCAATCTGTCGAAGAATGAGGAAATCACAGACGTTGTAGTAGACGTTTTGCATGACAAAATTCCGTTTTGCATCCTTCCGGAAGGAATGCACCGTCCCAAACACAGTTTATTACCGTTGCAGAAGGGGATTTTTCGTATTGCTTTGCAGGCAAATACTGTCTTTGGAGATAAAATTCCCGTTTATATTGTTCCTGTCGGGATAGAATATGGGCATTTTTTCAGGTATCGTTCTTCTTTGTTATTACAAATCGGAACTCCAATCAACGTTACGCAGTTTGTAAAAGAACATCCCGATAAAAATGCGCCTGAACAGATAAACATTTTAAAGGACGACTTAGCCGAACGCCTGAAAGGAATGATATTGCACATACCGGATGACGAAAATTACGGCGCGATATTGGAACTTTCTCAAATCTATAATAAGGAACAGCGGAAGAATTTAAATCTAAAGCAAAAATCGTTAATCAATAACTATCGGATTGCTAAAAAAAACATAGAAGAAGTGGAGCATTCTCTGCAATCTTCCCCCCAAGAGACGCAGGAACTGTTAGAGAAGGTGAATGAGTTCTCTAATAAAAGGCATAAACTTGGGATTGGAATCGTCTCCGTTTTAAAATCGCACCTTATATTTTCGCTTATTCGGAAAGCAGCGGCTTTATTAATCGGATTTCCTTATTTTGTCTTTGCCTCCATTGCAACGGCTCCTGTAACAATCTTTTCGATGTGGATGTGTTCTAAATTTAAGGATAAAGCGTTTCACAATACTTTGCGTTATTTAATCTCTTTTCTCCTGTTACCCATTTTTCTATTAATCATTGGATTGACATTCGGAATTATATTTTCGTGGGTATGGGGAATCATATTTGCTATATTATTTATCCCGTCCTTTTTCTTCTTACATGAATATCTACGTTTATTACGCCTCTCCCTCTCCGATATACGCTGGCTAATAAACAAAGACCTGCACAGAAAGTTTAAAGAAATAAAAAACATCTGGGGAGAGATGAGAAATAAAATATAGGACGAAAGGGCGAAAGGACGAAAGGGCGAAAGGGCGAAAGGAAGATGGCAACAGGCAGCAAGCAACAGGCAACAGGCAACAAGCAACAAGCAGGCAAGCCATGAGAAACAAGATGCAAGGGCGAAAGGGTGAAGGGAAGATGGCAACAAGTAACAGGTAGGCAAGCTATGAAAAAGAAAGTAACAGGGGAAAAGGACAAATGGGCGAAGGAACGAAGAGAAAAAAGGCAAAAGGCAAAAGGCAAAGGGAACAAGCAACGAGCATTTCCTTGTTCCGTGTACCTTGTTCCGTGTATCCCTTGCACTTTGTACCATGTTCCCTCGAAACTATTAATCACTAATAATCATGAGCATAGAGTTATTTATTATTTTAGTTATTTCAGGTACGATTGTCGGGTTTATTAATACGCTTGCGGGCGGGGGGACAATTATTTCTATGAGTTTGTTTATGTTGTTAGGACTTCCGCCGGTTGTTGCAAACGGGACAAATCGTATTCCGGTGATTTTGCAGAATTTGGTTTCTGTTATTAACTTTTACAGGGACAAAAAACTTGACTTAAAGAAAGCCATACATTCCACTATTCCTGTTGCTGTGGGTTCTCTATTGGGAAGTAGTTTGAGTATTGCGATTCAT
>JAISDH010000415.1 GCA_031264975.1 Bacteroidales bacterium | reverse complement strand
TGCAGGTCAATATGTTTAAAGACGCCTTACATCCATAGCAAAAAGGGTTATCCTTTTTTCAAAAAGGGTTATCCCTTTTACCCAAAAGGGTTATCCTTTTTACTCAAAAGGGTTATCCCTTTTTCGAAAAGGGTTAACCCTTTTTGGGGGATGGTATATTGCTTTCTATATCAGTAGTATTTGTGTGGGAAAATATGCGATATGCTGAACTCAAATTTCAATGGTTGATGTTATCATTTTTCTGCTTGTTTTTCCCGTTTATTGTACTTTCCTGTCTGTTCATTCTTTTTTACAGGTTGAGATTTTATCGGTTAGTCATGATATTTTCTATCCTTTACTGTCTCAATTCTGATTCCCATGTCTTTATACAATCCGTACTTCAATGTTTTGAAAAAAATACTACTATGTATTGCATAGTAGTGATATTTTTTTGTATCTTTGCCGAAATAAAAAAACAACTGGAATATATGGAAAAAGGGAAACCCAACGTGGAAAATATTTCATCTCAAATGCGGAAAGGAATACTTGAATACTGTGTATTAAATATTCTGGAACATAATGACGCCTATTCTTCCGATATTATCGTCCGGCTTAAAGAAGCTAAAATCATTGTGGTAGAAGGTACATTATATCCATTATTGACGCGGTTAAAGAATCAAGGTTATCTTTCCTATCATTGGGAAGAATCTTCTCAGGGTCCTCCGCGGAAATATTACAATATTACAGAAGACGGAAAATTACTTTTGATTGAACTGGAAATCACATGGAACGAACTCATCGCAGGAATTGGAAATTTGAAAAACATAAAATAAATAATATATTAATTTAATTCATAAAAAATAAATAAGATGAAAGAAGTTAGGCAAATAAGTTTAAATGGCATTGTTTTCTTTGTAGAAGAAGACGGTTATATTGTATTGAAAAGATATATCAATAAACTTGAACAATATTATGCAGGCAAAGAAGACGGAAAAGAGATTATAGAAGATATTCAAATTCGTTTTTCCGAATTACTGTTGGAAAAGCGAACATTTCAAGGACAGGCAATGACGCTCTCAAATATTGAAGAGGTTATAGCCATATTGGGTTATCCCGAAAACTTTGAAACAGAAGAAACCGGACAATCCAAACAACAAAATGCTCAGTCGGATAAAAAACATAAACGATTATATCGCGACCCTGAAAACGCTCTTCTTGGAGGAGTATGTAGCGGATTGTCCTATTATTTTGGGATTGACGTCGTGATATTCAGGCTGATTTTTGTCATTCTGGGACTTTTTTCTGTTGGTTTTTGGCTGTTTGTCTATGTTATTTTATTGCTTATCATCCCTTCCGCTAAAACAACGCAACAACGTTATGAAATGAAAGGGGAAGCGTTGAATATTGAAGATATAGAACAAAAAGTGAAAGACGGAATAAATGAAACCGGAGAGAGAATAAAAAAATTTGCCGACAATAACGCAAGCGCTATCAAAAAGACTACGGATGGAATATATTCTGTTGTAAAGTCTCTTGTTAAATTTATTGTCAGGGCATTCGGTTTTATTATGGTGTTTACGGCTATCTGTGTTATTATTGCGCTTACAGTAATATGGTTTCTTCCTTACTCTTCATTCTTTGGAACAGGCGGAGAATACATTAATCTTTGTGTCCATGAGATGTTTCCGTTTTTTGGATTAAACGGGGTGGCTTCTTTGCTTTCTTTTACTGTTATCTTGTTGCCGTTCGTTTTGCTTTTCGTTTTGGGCGTAATATTTTTGATAACCAGGATGCGGAAAACAAGCGCTTTCATGATGTTCGGTATTTTTTTATTATGGGTTGTACTGCTTGTATTTGTTGGGATTGGACTCGCTAATTTTATTGAACACAGACAAACAAATGCTTTCAGTGAAACTACCGAAATAAGCATTCCTGTTTCCGCACAAAATATTATTATAAAACCTAATCATGAAATAATATCCGGTAAGACAGCTAAGGTGCAATTATTTAACAAATACAGTTTATTTGTTCAACAGGAAAATAATCAAAATCACATTTATGGTATTACAAACATTGGCAGGAATATTATTTATACCGATGATACAAATGTCGTTATTCGAGTATTAAATAGAAATTTCAAAGAGGGAGAGATATATGAATTTCAGAAAGATATCAAAGTAGAAGATTCTGTTATTTATATTCCTTCCCTGTTTCAACTCAAAAACAATTATTGGTCGGGAGAAAGGATAGATATTAAATTATTGATTCCTAAACAAAAGCAGGTTGTTATTGATGAAACATTTGCAGGAAAAAGATACCGATATTGTGTTGAAATTCTAAACGGAAAAATATTATATGTCAATGTAGGTTCCGATTAATGGATAACATTACCTCTTCGATTATTTTTGCGGGTTCATAACAATGAAAAAAAACGAAGAGTAAGAGGCTTCATATGTTTTGTTTTCGCCTTTCTTTGCGTTCAACGTTCTCTAAAACACCCGAAAAGAATTGATTGTGATTGAATCAAAAGCGGAAACCTGTTTAAAATTTCTGACGTTTTTTTTGCTATCCGATTAAATTTTTTACTACCTTTGCCTGTCGGTTGTAATTCTGTTGTTTTGCAATAACAAAATAGCAATCACTTGGGTAATCGTAATCGCTTACCTGTTTTAGGGAATGAAATTTTTATATGTCAATAGTAAATTGATTTTATAGTATCTTTGCAGTGTAGTTAATTTTGGTAATTAATATAGATAATAATGAATAAGAAAAATTTAAACACAGAGAAATATGGATAATGAAAAAAGGAATAACATGAATGAGAGTATCACATATAAGAAGTTAGAGGAACAAGAAATTGTAAAAGCAAAAGAGTTAATTCTTGAGTATACTAAATGGTTGGATCGAGGCTTTCCATTTCAAAAAGCGAATGAAGAATCGAATAAATCTTCTGAAAAACAAGAAGAAACGGACAAAATATTTATTCTTGCAATAGCAAATAATAATATTATTGGAAGTGTCGGACTAAAACATTTGGACGATAAAACGTGTGAAATGAGAAAACTCCTTGTAAATGATAAATACAAAGGGAAAGGAATCGGAGAAAATTTAGTCGAAAAGATAATCGAGGAAGCAAAAAAGAAAAACTACGAAAGAATACGACTGAATACGCTGGATACAATGGATGTAGCAGTAGACGTATATTACAGGAATGGATTTTATGAGATTGAATCATACAGTCCCAATGTAGAGGTAATGTATTTGGAAAAGAAACTGTAAACGGAAATATCAGGAGAACTCAAATTGTTGCGCTTTAAAAAGTCATACAATTTGTTTCTCCTTGTTATTAAAATTTCCAATTCATTTCTGTTCTCTCCTGTGTTTGTCATGAGTTATCGGCAAGACAAACACAGGAAAAGCATCCAATGTTTTTGATAATGACTGCTGGTAATGAGGGTCTCATTAGAGCAGAGGGTATTCTTATGCGCGCAGCAGAGTGGAAAAGAAGCGTAAGTAGAAAATGTTTTTTCTATTGAGAGGTGTAAAAAGGGAGTTGCACGCAATGCCCTTTTTACCTATTACGAAGCCAACAGTCTTTAAAAGAAACATTAATCTTTTGCAATTTTCAGGAGAGAGCCAAAACCTATGTCAGCATTTTTGTTACATTCTCCTATTGAACGAAACAAAAATACTACGCTCATGTGAAAAGCAAGCGTCCACGCTTGGGAGTGAAAAGATATTTTCTTCTCTACCTAAAGATTGGGAATTTCACCTGTTCCGGGATTGTAAATTAAGTATATTCCTATTCCACAGCGCAAACATTGTTTTGAAGAACAATACTTATTGTACAACTGAATTAAGCTCTGAGAATGAAGCGCATTTGAAAAGTCCGGGCGATGAGTTATAAATTTCCGTACAATGTTATTGTTTTCAAGAGGAAGATTTTCATAGAAATGAATCACCTTACTTTGCAACGCCTGGTTACTTTCCCACTGACTGTAAGCATACATGAAAGGAAGTACCGTATTTATCAATAAAGAATTAACAGCCGCTTTTCCCAATGCCTTATCCATGACTTTTGAGGATGCTTTTCCAAATTGATAATGTGAGTTCCAATAGTCGGATGCTTTGACTGTAAACAATTTCGTCAATTCTTCTATGTTTTCGGCTTGTAATACTTTCGACAACAGAGAAGATGAACGGTAAACTAAAGCGGCAAACTGTGCAATTCTAATTGTGGGAAAACCGGAAGGATATAATTTTGCAAATTTCCATGCAGAAGATTGACACGAAGGAGTTAAAGAAAATTTCTTTTGCAAGAAAGTATATTCTTTCCGCAAAGCGTCTGTGTACTCATCGGTATAGTCTGTCGGCAGTAAATCTGCCTGTCCAAAGAGCATTGCTTCGATTTGCAACAAGTTATCTTTTTGTTTTGCCAGACAAGACAAGGGTAAAGATTCTGCCAAAAGAGAAAATGGCGCGGCATTTGTTTTAAACCCAAAAGCCTTGGCTAAATAATGATAAAAAACTTCTTCTTTATGGTGGACTTTCTTTTCAAGCAATTGTTCTATTTCTTGTGTTCTTTCTTCCAGTCGTTCTATCAATAAACGGTCTAACCATGAAAACAACCTGAACTGGTCTACCTTGCAGAATTGGTTCCTGCACGCAATATCGTATGAGGTATTCATGTACGATTTATAGGTATCTACTATTTCCTGATTTATCAATGATTTTAGCTCTAAAGTTGGAAGTTGAACGCCCGCCTCAGTATAAACCTCTTTGTCATGTTCATAGACAACATGCAGGATTACATTTGAATATGCCTTATCCTGTTGATGTTTATGCCTGTCCCAGTCGGAAGATTTCAAATGTATTTCCATACAACCGACCCATAATGTATCATTGATTTTAATGCGGACGTCAACATAATCAGGACCACTGTTGAAATTCGGAACACCGACAGAGAGAATAGATAAAGTATCTCCCGAAACGGTTTTAATACCGGAAAGCGTAAACAGTTTATGTGTCCAGATATATTGTAATAGCTTTTCGTCCATTGTATTTATCAGGTTTTTTTGTTCGTAATTGTTGTATTTGCCTGCGCCAAACAGGTTATCACTATATCATTTAAACAAACATGCCGGGGAAGATTTACAACATATTCTACCAAATCAGCAATATCATCCGCCGACAAGGGGGTAAATCCATTATAAACCTTATCTGCCAAGAGTTTATCTCCTTTGAATCGAACCAAAGAAAATTCAGTTTCAGCGGCTCCGGGAGCGATTTGTGTTACCTTAATGCCATGGGTTATCATATCCATACGCATTGCTTTTGTAAGCGCATCCACTGCATGTTTGGTTGCACAATACACGTTTCCTTGGGGATATACTTCTTTTCCTGCAATGGAACCAATATTGATAATCTGTCCATGACCCTGTTTTATCAACAGCGGAGCGATATTGTGCGATACATACAATAACCCTTTGATATTGGTATCTATCATACGCTCCCAATCGTCAATATTACCCTCTTGGATAGTGTTTAACCCCACTGCTAAACCCGCATTATTGACAAGTACGTCAATCGCCTTCCATTTTTCAGGGAGAGCGTCAATCGCTTCTTTGACGGAGTTTGCATCACGAACGTCATAATGTGAAATCCATACATCCCTGTTATAAATTTGTTTTATTTCTTTGGCAAGAGATTCCAATAACGATTTTCTTCTTCCGGTAATAATGACGTCGTAACCGTTTTTTGCCAATCGTAACCCAATGGCTCTTCCAAATCCGCTTGTTGCTCCTGTTATATATGCTATCATCTGATTTATTTTGTTTTTAATGGACGAGTAGAGAAATGAACGAGTAGTTTTATCTCTTGCAATCTAATATTAATCATTATTCTCTTCCCTACACCTTATACTTTGTCTCTTTATTTCGTTTGTTCTCTGATAATATATTTGTTTCTGTCTACAGAACCGCGGGAAATCATTTCTCCCAAAAAACCGGCAAGAAACAACATTAACCCGAAAATCATTGCCAATAAAGCAAGATAAAATAACGGTTGGTCTGTTACTTGACGATAAGCGGAAACTCCTGTAGACATATATCTTAGTTTTTCAATGATTAACCAGATGGTAATAACAAATCCAAGTAAAAAAGCAAATGTTCCGAACAACCCGAAAAAGTGCATGGGTCTTTTCCCAAACTTGGACACAAATGAAATAGAAATTAAATCCAAATATCCGTTTATGAATCGATTCCAACCAAATTTTGTTGTTCCAAATTTTCTTTTTTGATGTTTGACTTCCTTTTCCCCAATATTACCAAAGCCTGCCCACTTTGCTATTACAGGAATATAACGGTGCATTTCTCCATATACTTCAATGGATTTCACTACATTATTCTGATATGCTTTCAACCCACAATTAAAGTCGTGCAGTTTGATTTTTGAGATTCGTCTTGTTGTCCAATTGAAAAATTTAGAAGGAATATTCTTTGCTATTTTGGAATCATATCTTACTCTTTTCCAACCGGAGACAAGGTCGTATCCTTTTTCTTTAATCAGGTAAAACAGTCCGGGAATTTCGTCGGGAGAATCTTGCAGATCGGCATCCATTGTAATAACAACATCTCCCTGAACCCGTTCAAATCCGATATTCAATGCTGCCGATTTACCATAGTTCCTTTGAAAGCGAACGCCATGCACATTGCTATTATCCTTACATAACTGCTCTATTACAGCCCATGATTTATCAGTACTGCCGTCATCGACAAAAATAATTTCGTAGGTGAAATTATGACTTTCCATTACCTTATAAATCCATGTTGCCAATTCGGGAAGTGATTCTTCTTCATTCAGCAACGGTATTACTATTGATATATCCATTCAAAATTAATTATTAAAGATTTGTTCATTTATTCTTTCCCTATTTCTGTAAAAATTTACATATTCTCGCTGTACTCTCTTGCAATAAACAGTATTACTACTATAATTCAAGGGCGTCATTTTCAGAAGCCCACCCATGTCCTAGCTCCCAATGAATATCTACTGAAAATACAGTCTTATCTACCGGAAGTTCAAACTCATCTATTAGTTCATCTTTGATGAAATCGTTAATCCATGAACCTACTTTCACCGTAAAAATGTCGTCTTTGAAAAAAACGCGACCTCTTCTTACTTTTGTATAATCCCTAAGATAGATTTTATCTTTTTCTTGCAAGATTCCCTGTTGTTTCTTTGCCAAAGCACGATGATGCTTCTTTTGCCATATAGTTTTATGAAAAACTTGTATAGTGTATTGTCCTTTTTTTAAAGACTGATAAGGGACTTTATTTACATCTATCAATTCATCATTATCATCTATCCAAAAGATTCCTACAAAAATAGATTCATCTATAAAACCCTTCATCTCATTTATTGCTTCATCATGAGACATTCCATCTAAAACTTTCTTTGGATTCATACACTTATTTATTAATGAATTACTCTGTACACTGATTTAAACACTTTTGACTATCCGGTTTTGTAGCTTTCAATAAACCATGAAACGCCCCCTGCAACATGCAACACAATATGAAATTCGTAATTTGCGGGGGCGCGATAATTTCCATTTAAATATTATTTCCTATAAAATATTCTTCATAAACTGTTTTGAAAAAACGCTACGTGTGCATTCCTCCGTCACAACTAATTACCTGTCCTGTAATATATGCCGATAAATCAGACGCCAAATAAACCGCAGTTTCGGCAACATCTTTCGGACTTCCAACTCGGCGTAATGGGATACTTTGTATCCATGCAGCGCGAATATCCTCATTGAGCGTATGCGTCATCTCGGTTTCAATAAATCCGGGTGCGATTGCATTACAACGAATATTTCGTGAACCTAACTCCTTTGCAATGGATTTTGTAAAACCAATCATTCCCGCCTTTGACGCCGCATAATTTGCCTGGCCTGCATTCCCTTCTATTCCGACAACAGAACTCATGTTGATAATTGAACCCTTACGTTGCTTTAACATATAGGTTTGCACCGCTTTCGTAAGATTAAAAACAGATTTTAAATTTACTTTCAACACCAAATCAAAGTCATCTTCGCTCATACGTAATAGAAGATTATCCCGTGTAATACCTGCATTATTTACCAAAATATCAATACGTTCAAAATCTTCTATCACTTTCTTCACCGTTTCTTCGGAAGCAGAAAAAGAAGACGCATCAGAGACATAAAATTTTGCTTCTCTCCCCATTTCCTGAAGAATAGATAATACTTGTTGCGCATTATCATCTTCTCTAATGTCTGTAAATGCAATATTTGCCCCATGTTGCGCAAAAACAATCGCAATTTCTTTTCCAATTCCACGTGAAGCTCCTGTAATAAGGGCTATTTTTCCTTCCAATAATTTCATCAATACTTAAACTTATTAACTTACAAATTTGAATTTGCAAAGGTATAATTTTTCTTTTGATATTCCATTCCTTATTGCCCGAATAAATAAGCCCTTGACAAGAAAATATGTTGTACCGTAAATACAAACAATAACGGGAATATTATCTATATGTCTTATTTCAAATCTATTCCAAAACGTGTATTGCCAATCCGGAACGGAGTTTCGGCTCAAACCACGTTGTTTTTGGCGGCATAATATTTCCTGTATCTGCAATATTTATTAGTTGCTGCATCGAAACAGGATATAAAGCAAAAGCCGCAGCCATTTCACCGCTGTCCACACGACGTTTTAATTCTCCCAATCCACGAATGCCGCCTACAAAGTCAATATCTTTCGACGTTCTCAGGTCTTTAATGCCCAACAATTTGTCCAAAACAAGATTTGATAATATAGTAACATCCAATACTTCTATCGGATCGGCGTCATTGAATGTTCCCGCTTTAGCCGTTAACTTATACCAATGATGGTCAATATACATACTAAATTCATGTAATTTCTCCGGCTTGTATATCTCTGTCCCCTTCTTCTCTATCGTGAAACTTTGTTCCAATTTCGACATAAATTCTGCTTGGGAAAGACCATTCAAATTCTTGACAACACGATTGTAATCAATAATCTTCAATTGATTATCCGGAAAAACAACTGCCATAAAATAGTTATATTCTTCTTTTCCTGTATGGTTGGGATTCTTCTTGCGTTTTTCCTGTCCAACCAAAGCCGCTGCCGCCGTACGATGATGACCGTCTGCAACATACAAGTAAGGAATATCGTTTTTGAATATCTCAGTGATACGGTTGATAGTAGCCTTATCGTCTATAATCCAAAAATGATGTCCAAAGTTATCATCGGTTACGAAATTATATACAGGTTCATGCGTAATTACTTCAGAAACGATTTTGTCGATTTCCGTATTTGCCGGATAGGAGAAAAACACAGGTTCCACATTTGCATTGGTAATACGAACATGTATCATTCTGTCTTCTTCTTTATCTTTGCGAGTCAACTCATGTTTTTTGATATTATTATTAAAATAGTCGTCAATATGAGCAGTTCCCATAATTCCGTATTGTGTTCTCCCGTTCATTGTTTGGGCATATACATAATATTTTTCATCAGCATCTTGTAATAACCAACCTTTAGTCTGAAACATATTAAAATTTTCCACTACTTTGTTATATACTTCTTCAGAATGTTCATCGGTACCTACCGGTAAATCTATTTCCGCTTTTGTTATGTGTAACAAAGACTGCGGATTCCCTGCCGCTTCTTTGCGCGCTTCTTCCGTGTTTAATACATCATAAGGACGTGATGCTACTTTCTCTACAATATCAGTTGGCGGGCGTAAGCCCTTAAATGGTTTTAATATCGCCATATTCTATGTGGTTTAATGTTTTAAAAAAAATTGAATTACAAATAATTATAATCTAAAAAACAGATTAAATTAATTTCTGCAAATATATATGTTTTTTTGGTAACAAAATACACTTGTCGAAAAAAGTTTTCACTCTCCTGTAATCTCAAACCCGTTTACTGGCAATAAATCTGCTGTAAACCAAAACAATGGATAGTGATTAATGATTAGATTACGAAAGATGAATTATTATCTGAATCAGGATTCACAGGATTATGGGAAGAGCAGGATTAGAAAAAAACCGGCGAAGGGAATTAATTCCCTTCGGGAATATCTCTCGGTAGAAAATAAAACGAAGATATTATTTTGCATTCCGTAGGAATGCAACCATTGCTCGGCGTAGTCTTCAGACTAATGTCCTCAAATTAATTGCTGAAATTCCAATAATCAATACCATAGGAGCAACGCCAAGCTATAGTCGGAAGGTGTAAAAAGCTCTGAAAGAGCGTAATCAACAGCGTAGGGTAACGCCCAATGCCGTCAACTTAAGAAATGCCGGAAGGCATTCAACATGGGTAACCCCGTGCAAGCGGAACGAAGCTTGGAGTAGAAATACGTCTTCTCTATCAGAACTGCGAATTTGTTCAACTCCATTCAGAGTTGAAAAGGAGAGATATACGAGGGAGTTTGTCAGCGTTTTTCTTCTGGATTGCTTCACTGCGTTCGCAATGACGGGCGAGTGTATGACGACGACATTAACCGACCCGTCATTGCGAGAAACGAAGCAATCCAGTACGTTCTGTCCCTGAGCTGCGCCTCCGGCTTGCACGGGGGTACCCATATTTGATGGTATTGCTCCCCAGACTACATCGAACGAGGGGAATGATTCAACAGCATAAAGAAAATACAGTCGGGTTTACCGGCGAATGTATTTGATTTTTTCAGGGGTAATACAGGTTGGTAACCATATAACTACATTATAAACAATGTTTCGCCTAAAATTCAATGAGAATAAACAAACGTGTGTGTAAAAGTTTTTCATCTATTTTATAATTGCAAAAAGAAAT
>JAISDH010000409.1 GCA_031264975.1 Bacteroidales bacterium | reverse complement strand
GTAATTCTATTAACGGAAATGGCATTCTTTTATTTTGTATTTATATAAATCAAATCCTCTTGTTGCACATAAAATGTTCCCTATGGACTGTTTCGCTCTGCATTCCTGCGAAAACAAACATCCTTGTTCCTTCGTATCTTCATGTTTTTGAATAGCTTTTTCATTTCGGTCTTAACAAGGATAACGTCTTGTCGGTTTATCCGCAGTTCATACAATTTCAAATGAGTATCTCTTGCAAAATGAATGAAAGTGTAAATGAAACTGCTGCAATAAGAGAGACTTGTTATTAATCCCATCATAAAAATAATATCCGGATAATGCGTTATCTTCACCCCCATAAACAAAGTAAAACACAAGCCACCTGTAACTATCAATCCGATAGATGAAGCGATTGTATTTATTTTGTAATATCCGAAACCGGAAAAATAGTGCGATAGAATAATATTACAAGAAAGCACAATAATTCCACCTCCCAAGGCATAGATTATCCTTTTTGATTCAACAAATTCATTGCCGAAAATCCACCCCAGCCAGTGAGCCGGTATACAAAACAGAAAAATAACGGCTATCATGGCAAAGATAAACGTCAGTTTGAGAAAAGACAGCGTGATTCTTTTTGCATATACTTTATCATTATTACAATTGGAAATCCGAGTATATTGCACGGTAGAAATACTTTTGGGAAGAATCCAAATAGCTTCCGACAGTTTGGTTCCCATGTCAAACAAGCCAAGAGCAGGGACGCCCGACAAATATTTAATAACATAATAGCTCAACCGATAGTTTAATAATTGCGAAAGATTGGCAATCTGAATAAGAAATCCATATCTGAACATGCGAGCAAATAACCGGAACATCTCTTTGAAGCCTTCGTAATGAATTTTCTTTGCCATAAAATACAAACTGACCAAAAAGGACAAAACATAAGATACGCCATAAGCATACATATAAGCCGTTACATTGTTTACCTTGCAGGCAAAGATTAAAATAATCAATACCGCCAGATGACTTACTATTTGCAATACGGCAGCAGCATTGTAGAGTTTAAGATTCTCCTGCGACAATAAAAAAAGAGAGTTGATATAAAAGAAAGCAAGAAATAATGAACTGAAAAACAAATGCCATACATATTCCATCGGAACAAGTTTCAGCGCATACAAAACAACCGTTCCCAATATAGTTGTTAGAAGACTAAAGGCATACGACAAAAATATCAACTGAAAATTATTATGACGCGGCAACATGTATACCAGAGAAGGACCTCCTACAAAAGAAGTAATAATCTGTAGAATGGTGATGTTCAAAACAAACAGTCCGATTGTTCCCACGCCCCCCGAACCAAACGAATTGGAATTAATAATCATAATGACTAAGGTCAGTATGGTACAAATAATTCTTGTTCCCAGCGTTCCTATTATCTTTTCAAACATAATTCTTCGTATTGTTTGAAAGGCTTTCCTGATAAATGGATAAGAACGAATTTCCTATTACAGTCTCTCCATAATTTCCTACGGCGTACTCTCTTAATGTATTTGTACTGTAATTTTGATGATTGTCCAACATATATATAATTGCGTATAAAAGTTCGTCTTCATCTTTTGGCGTAACTAAAATACCATTACTTTCATTAACAACATCCAATATCCCGCCTGTTCGGGTTGCGATAACCGGTTTTCCGCAGGCAAAACTCTCAATCAAGACCAATCCCTGCGTTTCATAATTGCTGAACAGCAAATGAAAATCAGAATAGTTGAAATAATAAGGAAGTTGTTCATTGGGCATTTCGTCCTTAATAAAAACATACCTGTCAAGAATCTGTAACTGTTTTGCCATATCTTTGGCAAAAGTTTGACCATGTTTATTTCCGATTATGAGCAATTCAAAATCATTGCGTATGGTAGACAACCGTTGAATTGTCCTCAGAATGCCTGATATGTTTTTTTCCATATCGTTCAATCCTGAAACATGGAGAATAGATTTCTTCTGTTTCTCAATATGAGCTGGACAAAACAAAGCCTCGTTTATGACATTGGGAACAATATAATAGTTGGAATTATACAGGCGATGATTGAGCATTGCCTTTTTCAATTGCGAAGACACGGCTGTAACAGCTATCGCATTCCTGACGGCATACTGTGTAAGTTTCTTGCGAAGAAAGCCCTTATAAATATTAGCTTCGGGCAAATATCTACTCCAATGTTCGGTAATGATATAAGGAATTTTGTATTTTCGTTTTAGTCCGAAGGCGGGAAAAACGGTTCTTGTCAATATGTTGACATGAACAATATCGGGTAATCCGTGTTTTTTTATGGCGAAAGCAATACCTTTTCGGTAGGCGCTTCGGGTACGAATAAACCGTAATAGTTTCCCAAAAAAATTATTTATCTTTATTCCTTTATAACGGATGCGTATTTCAACAAGATTCCCGTTTGTTTCTTCTTGAAAAACAAAATACTGTTTCTGTTTATAACTTATGTCTTCGTATGGATGAATTACAGTTACCTGTGTTTGCTTGCTAATAGCTTTGGCATGATTCTGTACAAAATTTCCAAGTAAAGGCTCAAATTCCGTTGGATACCATGCGGAGAAAAGGAAAACAGACGGTCTTGCAATATTCATCATATTATTTCAATGAGCTTCCAACCAATTATTTCCCGACTTCATATCAATTTCCAGTGGAACGGCAAGGGTCATGGCATGAATCATATTGCGATGAACAATCTCCTTGATTTCTTCCAATTCCGATTTGAGCACATCAAACACAAGTTCGTCATGTACTTGCAATATCATGGCAGACTTTAGTTCTCGCTTTTGCATTTCACGGTAAATTGCAACCATGGCGACTTTAATCATATCCGCTGCCGAACCTTGTATGGGTGCATTAATGGCGTTTCGTTCATCGAAGCTACGCAGATTTCCATTTGCCGAATTGATATTTCGCAGATAACGGCGACGTTTCATTAAGGTTTCCACATAGCCGTTTTCTTGGGCGAATTGTATTTGGCTTTTGATATATTCCTGTATTTTGGGATATTTATCAAAGTATTGCTGGATAATTTCGGCAGCTTCTCTGCGGGGAATATTCAATCTTTCCGACAGTCCGAATGCAGAAATCCCATAAATAATTCCAAAGTTAACAGTCTTGGCGTTTCTTCTCATATCGCGGGTAACATCATCTATGGAAACATTGTAAATTTTAGCGGCTGTTGCAGTATGAATATCTACGCCATTAAAAAATGCGTCCAACATGCTTTCATCATTGCTTAATGCGGCAACCAATCGCAGTTCTATTTGAGAATAATCGGCTGCCAATAAAACATGATTGCTGTCGGCAGGAATAAACGCTTCACGTATTTTGCGACCTTCTTCATCCCGAACAGGAATATTTTGCAAATTAGGATTGCTTGAACTCAATCGTCCTGTTGCCGTTATGGCTTGGTTAAATTGCGCATGAACTCGTCCTGTTTCAGGATTTACCAAAATGGGAAAGGTGTCCACGTATGTAGATTTCAACTTGGAAAGTCCGCGATAGTCTAAAATTTTCTTTGCAATAGGATGCTTGCCTTCCAATTTTTGCAATACTTCTTCTCCTGTTTGATATTGTTTGGATTTGGTAAGTTTTGCATTCTCGATAATACGCAATTTCTGAAATAGAATTGTTCCCAACTGTTTAGGAGAAGCAATGTTAAACTCTTCTCCCGCCAATTCAAATATATCTTTTTGTACGCTATCAATTTGTTTTTGGAGTATAAGGGAATATTCATGCAGGAAATCCGTATCAAGTTTAACGCCCGTTGTTTCCATGTGCGCCAATACATAAACGAGCGGCATTTCTATATCTTCAAACAGACTGTCCAACTGTTGGGACTTTATCTTTGGAGCAAATAATTCTTTCAGTTGAAATGTAATATCCGCATCTTCGCAGGAATAATCCACCACTTCTTCTATGGGGACTTGGTCTATTGTCTTATTTTTACCGACCAGCTCTTCGTATGAAAACATATCATAATTGAGATAAGACTTAGCCAGGCTATCCAGATTATGACGCATTTCAGGTTCCAGAATATAATGCGCCAACATGGTATCAAAGGTTTTTCCTTTTATTTCAATTCCATACGAAGCCAATACTTTCATATCGAACTTTAGGTTTTGCGCAATTTTTTCGATATGTTCGTTAACAAACAAAGGAGAAAGTATTTTAAGCCATTGCACAGTTTCCTCTTTTTGTAACGGAAACTGAATATAGAATGCTTCTTTAGGTTGGAAGGCAATTGCCAGTCCTACCAATCGACATCGGAGCGGGTCTAAGCCGTCTGTTTCCGTATCAAAGCAGAATGAAGTACAACGGCTTAATCTTTCTGCCAACAATTGTAGTTCTTTCAGGTTATTGATTAGCGAATAATTTTTTTCAACAGTATGTATGGAATTACTTTTGGTCTCTTCTTGCTCTTCTTGTTGTTGCGCTTCCTGTTCCTGTTTTTGTTCTTGTTTTTCTTGTTCGTGTTGTTGTTCTCCTTGTTTTTCCTGTTCTTTTTTTTCTTCTTCTTCAGGGATATTTTCCAATGAAGAGAAAAGATTTAATTCATACGTTTGAGTTTTTTTAATCTTTACGCTTGGCTTTTTCCGGTCAAAGTCTGTAATAATACGTTGCGCCAGAGATTTAAATTCCAATTCATCAAAGATAGCCTTTAACCTTTTCGCTTGAGGGGCGGTATAAGCAAGTTCGGAAGCGTCAAATCCCAGGGGAACATCGAGTATAATCGTGGCTAATATCTTTGACATTAAAGCGTCTTTAGCGCCGGACTTTAGTTTTTCGCGCAGTTTTTCATTCCTTACCCTGTCAAGATTATCAAGTATGTTTTCGATGCTGTTAAATTCGCCAATCAACTTTTTAGCGCCTACTTCGCCAATTCCTTTGACGCCCGGAATATTATCAACAGCGTCTCCCCATAAACCCAATATGTCAATCAATTGTTCGGGGTTTTGTATACTGTATTTTTCACACACGTCTTTTATTCCCAAAATAGAATGTGTGTTGCCCATGTGAGCTGGCTTATAAATGAAGATATTTTCAGATACAAGTTGTCCGTAATCTTTATCCGTAGTCATCATGAAGACCGTAAACCCTTCGAGTTCGGCTTTCTTTGCCATGGTTCCGATGATATCATCCGCTTCATAACCGGGCAATTCCAAAACAGGAATCCCAAAGGCGTCAATAATGTCTTTTATGTACGGAAGACTTAAAAGAATATCTTCCGGCGTATTGTCTCGATTCGCCTTGTAAGCTGCATAATCTACATGACGCACTGTCGGACCCTGACTGTCAAAAGCAACTCCGATATGAGTAGGTTTTTCATCTCTTATAATCTCATAAAGTGAATTGGTAAAACCAAGTATTGCCGAAGTATTTAATCCCTTGCTATTGATACGGGGAGTTTTATTTAAGGCATAATATGCTCTGAAAACAAGCGCCATTGCATCCAGCAGAAACAGTTTTTTATTAGAGTTTATCATTTTCTGTGATTGATAATTTATATTCGTAACATCTTCTGTCTATAACTCTATTATCCGATTGTTATTGTATGTAAAAGAGAAAAAATGATGATCAATGGTTAGCGGTTAATGATCAATGAACAAATGAGCGATAGTTTCAGCCCGAAGGAGTTGAATATAGATAATAGAAACTGTGTAGAACATGGAATCACGAAAAGGTACATGTATGTTTTGGCAAAATCAGCAGGAACAATGAAAACGTATGCGTTTGTTTTAGTAAAAAAAATAAATTATTTACTCCCTGAACATTTTAATTTATTAATGTCTCCTTCTGGGGAGAAATCCCTCGCCTTTAGGAGAAGACTTTAGTTTTAAAAAAAGCGTTTGGTGGATAGAGTAGGGGATAAGGCGTTCCTCTCCCTGCACAAATAGTGCATAATTGGGTATGCGTAAGCCTTTAGTCGCCTTCAGGCGATAACTAACCTTTCGCCTGAAGGCGAAAGTAATTGAGTTGTCATGAGAAAATTTAATACATTAAACGCAGGCAGGCTATTTACCCTTGTATTTTTCTCATCGCATCTTGAGTCTTATATCTTTTCGATGATTTTATTGATTCCGCCCCGATTGGGGCTTAATAAAGAGAGATATCCTCCCTACACAGCGCGTTGCGCTGTGCTATTGATTCCAGCCCTTCGGGCTGATTCTGTCTTTCACTTTTTCATTCCTTTTCCTTCGTGGCTTGCCTGCCTGTTGCTTGCTGCCTGCTGCCTGTTGTCTGCTACCTATCTTCCTTTCGTCTTGATATAAAAAAAATGATTACCTTTGCACGAAAATAAATATCGGATATGAGATACTTTAACATAGCAGGTCCTTGCAACAGGACAAAACATTATATGATAGAAGCCTCTACACGTCTTAAAGGCGTGGAGCAACTGATTGACATGGAACAATATTTTGT
>JAISDH010000269.1 GCA_031264975.1 Bacteroidales bacterium | reverse complement strand
ACTAATCATTATTTTCACGGCTTGCCTGCCTGTACCTTGTTCCTTGTTTTGCCCATTCGTCCTTTCGCCCATTCGCTCTTCTCGGCTTTCCTGCCTGTTGCTTGCTGCCTGTTGCTTGTTGCCGAATTTCCTTTCGCCCTTTTGTGCCTTTCGCGCTTTCGCCCCTTCGTGGCTTGCCTGCTTGTTGCTTGTTGCTTGCTGCCTGCTACATATTATCCAACATAGTAGAAACAAGATTATCGGCTCCTTCGGCTATCTCCATAATGGTTGCATCTAACATATAGGCAGGCGTTGTAAAGATTCTATTGATTTTATCGGAAATAACTTCCCCTGAAGATGTATTAATATTATGACTGCCCATTAAGGTAATATCATGTGCTGTTGCATCGTCATTACCAATGGTTACTGTGATATTGTCTAATACTTTCGACAATAGAACAGGGGCAATACACAAGGCTCCTATGGGTTTGTTGAGCGCTTTTGTTTCTTTGATTATTTGTTCTATCTGTTCGTCTACTGTTGCTTTAACTCCTTTGAAGGCATAGTTAAAGAAGTTTTTTGCAACGCCAAATCCTCCCGGAAAAATCACCGCATCAAAATTATTTGCTCTAAAATCTTCCAAACTTTTTGCTTTACCTCTGGCAATACGGGCAGCTTCTACCAGCATATTTCTTGTTTCCGCCATTTCTTCACCTGTAAGATGATTAATAACATGGTATTGGTCTCTATCTGGCGCAAAAATTTCGTATGTTGCACCGTGCTTTTCAATAGCTAACATTGTCATTGTGGTTTCATGTATTTCCGAACCGTCTCTGTGTCCGCAACCACCAATAATTACTGCAAATTTCTTATTCATATAAAATGTATTTTTCTTTTTTAATAATATAATATATTGAATCAACGATTCTCCCTTTAGAGAGATACTCTTCTAATGAATCTCATTGATAATTTCTTGTCTGCAAAAATACAAAAAATAAAAACAACAAACAAAGACATAAAACTATTTTCTATTTTTACTGTGTAAGAATATTCTTTTTACGACCGTCTATTTTTACATTAAAAAGATTGAGAATCATCGATATATTCCATATTTGATACCGTATTTCAAAGGGAAAATATTTTTACAACAGTAAAACAAATAAGATTCAACGCCCTGTTAATTCATTGAAAAAGAAATAAAGAAATAAAAACCATTTCACCATTCATTCACAGACAAAAAGAAAGAATATCCAAAGCATTGGCATTGTCTCTGTAAATATTTTCGTTGCTACTCATATACGTATATTAACAATAGACTGTTTATTAAAAAAACAACAAAAATATTTTCTCATGATTTTATCTATTATCTTTGCGCACATGATTAAACCGACAAATCGATTATTCTTTTTCTTATCCATATACGGGTTGTTGTCAATCAATATTACGCTTGCACAACACAATAGAACTGACTTTGACATTATAAATGATTTTTTTGACAGCATTTCCGTCATTATAAAAACAAAACAAATTGATAGCGTTTTTCACAACATGTCAAAAGAAAAACAATTCAACGGAAGTTTGTTAATAGGGAAACAGCATAAAATAGTTTATACTAATTTTTCGGGATATGCAGATTATCCGGCAAAAATACGTTTAAACAAATCATCTCAGTTTGAGATTGCTTCAGGGTCAAAACAATTTACGGCTATAGCTATTTTGATGTTGTACGAACAGAAGAAACTCCAATTAAGCGACACCATTCAAAAATTCATCCCTGACTTCCCATACAAAGGAATAACCATACATCAATTGTTATGTCATCGTTCAGGATTACCTGATTATTTTAAGTTTGCAGAAAAATATCATCAGAATAAAGATTATTTAATGACCAATGACAGTCTCTTAAATATGATGAAAGTATATCGTCCCAAGAGTTTAGAGATTCCGGATAAAGGTTTTGAGTACAGTAATACAGGCTATGCCGTACTTGCAAGCATTGTTGAACGTATTTCAGGAATGCCGTTTTCTGAGTTTATTACCCGTTTCATTTTTGAACCAACAGGAATGAAAGAAAGTTATTTCTACCATTACGGGAAAAATCAACAGGGAGGATATACCGTTGGGCATAAAAATAATTTAAAACATTATGAACGGGATTTCTTGTCCGGCGTATTGGGAGACAAAGGTATTTTTACTACGGCTCATGATTTATATCTATGGGATAACGCATTGTATGAAGCAAAAATAATACGTTCGGAAACTTTACAAATGGCATTTTCTCCTCAAAATCCGGAGAAATCTCCGTGCGACAATTATGGCTACGGGTGGCGTTTATCCTGCGATAAATATGAAAACACACTCGTTTATCATGGCGGTTTATGGAATGGGAACAATAGTTTATTCCTGAAAAGAATATCCGACAAGACACTCATTATCATCCTTTCTAATGTATACAACAGGGGATTTTCAGGGAGAAGCGCGGAGATATTATCTATTTTGGACTCTTTGTAATATGCAATCAATTTGAAGGGGAAAAAAGTTTTTTTTCTAAAAAGATGAACTATTCTTTCGATAATTAAAGAAAAAGTTGTATCTTTGCAGCCTATTCCGAAAGAGGCTCTTTGGAATAGTATCATTATAATAAACCTCTATTTATTAACCATTAAAACAGGTACATCTTTGTACTACAAAGTAAATGACAGAAGAATTAAATCACCTTGAAGAAAATCAGCAACCAGCTGAAGAGACACAACAACCGACTGAAGAAATACAGCAGTCGACTGAAGAAACGCAACAGTTGATTGAAGAAACACAACAAACAATTGAAGAAATTCAACAACCGATTGAAGAAACGCAACAACCGACTGAAGAAACACAACAGGTAACTGAAGAAATTCAACAGCCGATTATAGAAACACAACAACCGGTCGAAGAAGCACAACAAACAATTGAAGAAGTGCAGCAGCCGATTGAAGAAACACAACAGATAACTGAAAAAATTCAGCAGCCAATTGAAGAAATTCAACAGGCAATTGAAGAAAATCCGCAGTCGATTGAAGAAAATCAACAACCAATTGAAGAAGTGCAACAACCAATCGAAGAAGCACAACAGGCAATTGAAGAAAATCAACAGCCGACTGTAGAAATTCAGCAACCAATCGAAGAAACGCAACAACCGGTTGAAGAAACACAAACTCCGGAAATTGTTCAAGATACGGAAGAGGAGCAACAAAACACGGAAGAAATTACAGAATCAAAAGGAACCAAAAGGTATGTTAGAGAAAGCAAACCTAAAATAACTCCCAACACAGACGACTTTAATTGGGATGAATTGGGCAAAGACAAACAAGTTTATTCCGAAACGGAAAGAAAACAAATGGAAGACGTCTACAGTCAAACGTTTAGCGCAATAGTTGAACAGGAGGT
>JAISDH010000356.1 GCA_031264975.1 Bacteroidales bacterium | reverse complement strand
CGCATTGATAAATATCTCTGGGCGGTGCGACTGTTCAAAACCCGCAGTGAGGCGGCCGAAGCCTGCAAAGGCGGAAAAGTAAAAATAAACGGAGCGAACGCTAAACCTTCGCATGAAGTGAAACCCGCCGATGTGATTACCGTACGCCGCATGCCGGTGGTATATGCTTACAAAGTAATTTCCATAATTGACAAAAGGCAACCGGCGAAAAACGTACCGCAGTTTATCGAAAACATTACGCCACCCGAAGAACTGGCTAAGTTAGCCGCCGCTCACGCTTCGTTCATGCGGCGTGAACAGGGCGCCGGAAGACCTACGAAGAAAGAGCGCCGCGACCTCGATGAATTTCTGGAAGGGAGATAGTCATGTAGCCCTGCCCAGCGTGGCGCCTTCGCTTGCACTGGGCACAAGACCGCAGGTCTTAAATTTGGATAACCTCATGCAAGCGTAGCGCAGCTCGGAATGACGGCGGCGAACAAGGGAGAGAGGAGGTGCGGCCCTTGACAAGAACAATGGAATAATGAGGTTTTTGTGATTACAATTACTCATGCTACTTAATTAACGATGTCCAAAAAACCATTAATAGCCTCTTTTGTTAATTTCGTAGCATCGTTTCGACGAATGAAGAAATCATTATCATTTCTTATTTGCATTCTCCTAAACCAATCAGACCACAATGCCTTTAAAATATCGTAGTCTTCCGAAGTTCCATCATCATATGGCTCCTCGATACTTCCGGGTCTTCGCTCAGTAATTTCTAAGATTAACACTTCCAATGTTGGAAAATTTTGATTAGTATTTGGTATTCTAAGTCCGTTTAGTGCCTCTGCTATTGGCCTTCCTTGTTGAATAGCCCTTGCCACATTGTTTCGTCTATTATAACCTCCTGTATAAAGATTTTCTTCTGATTCTAAATATCCATCTGTAATTATGATAAGTACGTTTTTATAATTATCAAATAATGTAGACTTTTGAATGTGCCTTAATAACTTATCTTTAAAATATTTGAAATAATCTGCCCCAAGAGGATTTCTTTTAGCTAAACCATATAATTGTTTTATGCTTTCTGTATAACGATTACGAATAGAATCTGTAAAATATAGCCTGTTAGTTTGCTCTTTTTTATGTTCGGACAAATCAAAAATTAAGTTATTTGCCAATGTCCGAAATCGCCCTGTAGCCTGCTCCTCGTCTGTTACATCAACAATTAAACGGTCTCTGGAATTCTTTTTTAATCTTGTATGCTTTTCAAATACGTTCCAAATATGATTCAAAATAATTGTATCGTTTATTATTTGGTCAGGATTATTGACACTGTCAATGATTCGTCTTGACAAATCAGGAACAATTATTAAATTTAAACTTGTGGGTGCAGGCGGCAACCAACTCTTACAAGTGTTTATTTCATCTTCAGAAAGATTGAAACTTGCAAGTTTTTCTCTGACAAATTTGAGAAAATTTTTATCAATTTCTCTTTCATTTTTATCATTGATTATTGTAAGAACTTCCTTATATTTATCAAAAGTGCTCTTGACCTGCTCTTTATTTTCACATTGATTTAGTTCATTTATTGCTTTGCCAATATTAGAATCTTGCGCAAGAAAAAACATAAATACTAGTATTAAACAGACAGGAATAACAATACCAATTATAAGTTTATATTTACTAAAAAAATCTTTTGTTTTCATATTTATCTTTCCTGCTGTAATCTTGCTATGGTAAGGTTAGTCCATTCTTCCTGTTTTTTAGTGGCTTTATCAATTATATCTTTTGCTTTTATTCGTGCGGCATTGGCATCTTCGCTCAAATCATCTTCATCTCTTCTATAATAACCTGTGACATAACTTTTGTAGCCGTCCATAAATTTACCGATAATCATATTAAAGAATGTAATATTGTAATACACAGAGCTACCTGATTTGTAGTTGTTGAGGTCTTTCTCTTTGTCGGTAATATCTTTTTGTATATTTGCAATATCATTTTTTACATTGTTTATGTCAGATTTGATATTTTCTATTTCTTCTGTAATATTAAATATTTTTTTGTCCAATTTTTTTATTTCTTCGGGTTTATTGAAATTTGGGTGGCTTAAAAAATTGCTTAACATAATTCCCCAAATAAGATAACTTACAAAACCAAGTATCAGCACAATATAAAAATGATTGTCGCTCCAAGCCATTGCATTTTGCCATGCAGTAGTAATTTGTCCAAGATTAAACGCTTTAATATGGGCTTGTTTCGACATTTCAATTCCCATAACAGCATCAAGCCAAAATGCTACTGCTAAAACACCAATCAATGCAATAATATATCCAAATCTTGTCCAACTTTTATTTTGTTTTATCGGTTTTAAAAACAAGTGAATTAAAACGCCATACGCCAAAGCAAGAAATGGAAATAACACAGACAAAAGTTCAACCGATTGCATAATACCCAACGATCCACTTATCATAGGTATTAACGTTGCCCGACCCACATAATAGTAAAAGGAAAAAACTAATAATGTGAGCAACGACAAACTTACACCCAAAACAATCAAAGGCGCTAAACTTGAAGTAATGCCTGATTTCTTTTCAAGTCCGTCTTTTTCTTTTATAAATTCCTCTTTTTGTCTTTCTTTTGCACCTAAATTCGATTCATAGTTTTTCAATTCTGTTTCTTTCGCCGCTTTTTGCCTGTTTAATATTGCAATATCGGCTTCAAATTTTTGAACTCTTTTGCGAGTTATTTCCACAGAATCCTGTCTGAATAACCCGAACGCTTCATCTAATCCGTTTGTAATGCTTTCGGGGTTAGTAAGCGCAGAACCTGTGGCACAGGTAAAACCTTTGTTATAATACCTCTGAATATTTATGCCATACTCATTTTCTGTTTGCAGTTCTTTTGAAATCACACTGTTTGTGTATTGATTTTCCATAAATTTTTTGTAATATTAAGTTAATAATCCTATTATTGTCCTTGCTTCTTTAAGAATAGAAATCGAATGGATTTTAAATGCTACTCAATTTCCCCTCCGTACATTTTACAAATTTGTCTTGCTTTGGAAAAATCAGTACAGGTGTCGTAAATATTAAGATAATAATAATCTCCATAAGTACTTTCTCCGCCATAAATGGAAGAACCGCCACATTCGTTATAAAGTTTGTCTTTCGCTTTTTGACGGTCTTCGTAACTTTTAAATTTTACACTGAAATTCATAATTTTTTAGTCGGTTATATACCATCAACCCGTCGGTTTAAATTTGTTGTTATTCTTCTCTACTATTTTATAAAAATCAGGTGATTAAGAATAAAAACCTTTTACCGTTCAAAACTTAATCACCTGATCGCTTTACGCATATCGCATATCGCTTTACGCATTACGGTATTATCGCGGATTGAATTTCGCTCCAGGGGCCCTTTTCGCCGCGGGTATTTTCCCAGCGGAGGCAGAAGTAGACGGTCTTGCCGCGGTCGTGTCCCTCAAATTCGAGTGTGAACGGCGTATGCGTGTCGAACGACGAATTAGGCAGCATACTCATGTCCACAATGGGCGTGTCGCTGATTACCCAGCGGATTTCCACGCCATGCTGGCCCGCCGGCTTGGCATTCGACTTACCCGTTCCCTGTCCCAGTATCTGGTCGTAGAAGTGAATGATAAGGCGGCGAATGGTGCTGCTGTCAATCGAATAGGCGGGATAAGTAGTAGCCATCGGCGCCGGCGTGCGCGACGTCGACGGCACCACAATACCCATCCCGCGAAGGTCGTCGGGGGTGACGTGGACATTGCTTTGGAGGTTTTTCACCAGTATGCGCAGCGATTTCTCGTACACTTTCCGCTTCTCGGTCTTGATAAATGTAAGGGTAGGGTTGCGGGTGGTGGGGTTTAAGTATGCCTCCCATGCCGTTTCCCAGTCTGCCTTTTTGGGCATCAGGTCGCTGTTTATCCACACCGTGTTGAGCTCCCAGTCCTGGCGGTGTTTGTTGGCGGTAGTTACAATGTTGTTTTGTGCGACGTTAAAGTCAACGTCTTTTTTCGGAATACTGTTTTGTTTGCTCATATCATTATTTTTTTAAAAGTTTTTGAATCCGTGGGTCGCAGGTTTGAATCCGTGGGTCGCGGATTTGAATCCGTGGGTCGCAGGTTTGAATCCGCGGGTCACAGATTTGAATCCGTGGGTCGCAGATTTGAATCCGTGGGTCGCAGATTTGAATCCGTGGGTCGCGGATTTGAATCCGTGGGTCGCAGATTTGAATCCGCGCTCCTCCTCCATAGAGGGGGGTACTAAAAAAATGAAGAAGTAAGAAGTAAGAATTAAGAGGCTGGGCTGCGCTGGGCTGCGCTGGGCTGCGCTGGGCTGCGCTGGGCTGCTTCGCCACGCAAAGGTAGCGTTTTTTCCCGATATGTCATCAAAAAGTTATTCACAATTTTCCCGAATTACTTGAGTTTGAAACACCGCAAAGTTAAAAAATAATTTTTAATTCCGCACTATGAAGTATGATTTTTTTTTAAAACGGGCTCCCACTGCACTCCTCCCAATCTCACGTTCGGTGCAGCGTCTTCGTTGCGTCGTGCGGGATAAAAAGGACAATTGTTATCGGTAAAATGCCTTGATAATGAAAAAAACAGTATCTTTGCTAAGGATAAAATTTCAGGAATATGATGCGAATAATTTTAGTCTTTTTGCTAAATTTGTCCCTCTTTAAAGTTTTAGGACAAACAACTTATCAATGTATTACTTGTCACGTACATAAAATTTATTCTTCCAATGAGATTTATTACCTAAAAACGATTCCTTTTGACAATATTGAACAAACTCAAACAGGAAAAACAATCGTTTTAAATAATGATGACAAGATTATTTATGAAATACCACGACATTTTGAAAAATCAGAAAATAAAAAAGAAATTTTCTTGAGTAATGATGGAAAAACAGTAGTTTATGTCATAGATGAGGAATTTACTCATAACAATATTGAAAATAAAAGTATTGAAATCTATAAGAATGGGAAATTATTCATTAGTTATTCATTAGAAGAGTTGATAGATTGTGATTCCGATAATGAAGAATGTTATTTAACTTATAAAGGAGCAATTGAGGATATAAAATGGGAGAATCGACAAAAGAAAATTA
>JAISDH010000326.1 GCA_031264975.1 Bacteroidales bacterium | reverse complement strand
TTCTGTGTATCCGTTTAGTTGATTCCCGATATTTTCCACTTTTCGTAACAATTCATCAACTCCGATTTTGTCAGTCATTACAAGCGGATCGAAACGCCAAACAATTTTTTCTTTGCCGATTTTTTCGGATAATTCCGTAAACGTCTTTATTCGCGTTTCTACCGGAGGAACATTTGGCTCAAGTAACTCGCTGCCGTAATCGTTGAGCGTAAATTGAAAATAGTAATGAATGTCACGCTCGTCCAATTCGTGAAGATACGGAATAAGCGGCTGTGGATTTTTCGACCAAAATACAATCGCTCTTGTGTTTTTGAACGCAACATACATTGGTTGTTGGTTGAAAGGATTGTACCAAACGCAATAACCCGCTTTCAGCCGATTGATAAACCATTCGGCATAAAACGCAGGAATATCAGTGCTTCTGCTTGCGGATACAATTATTGGAGCGAGGGCTTCAACTTGTTCTCCGCTGTCGGTTGTTATTTTGATTTTATTATTCATTGTTCAAATACAATTCTTTAAGTTTGGCAACAATTTGATTTAAAAGGTCTAGCTCAATTCTCTTTTTTGCATTATTTTCCAAATGTTTGATAACTTCTTTATTTGAATGGTCTTTCAAAGGTTTCCATTCTCCCGACTTTATTTTGTAACCATTTTCTTTATGTACATCTTGAATCCATTTTATTTCTTTTTTTACTTCCTCTTGTTTGTTTTTCGGGATATTCAAAAAAGACAGCACATTTGTATCTTTATAAAACTCTTTGTCGGGTTTTATGTCGTTTGAAAATAAGGATAGAACATTTATACTGTCGCCTGTTTGTTGACTTTCAGGTTGCAAACACTCTTTTATTTTCTTGAATGCGTTTGTTCTTTTTCCAAGTTTATCAATTTTTGAAATTGTATCAAACAATTTGCTATTGACCATGAAATAATTGTTTTTCAAAACATCAATAACTGAATCTATTATTTGCGAGTTTATCATAGGAACTTGTTTTAATTTCTCTCTGTACTCTATTTCGTTTGCCTGTTGTTTTGTCGACGTTTCCTTTTCTCCTTCTCCTTCTATTTTTATTTTCTCATTTATCTTTAGAGAATCTGTAACAAATTCTTCTTCTTTTATTTCAAGTTTTCCTTCTAGCTCAATTCCATGAACTTGCTTGAAAATATATTTATAAATCTCTGAAATGTAATTTAAATCATCAGATAAAAACAAATCGTTTGTTAGTGTTTTCGGCATATTGGCAAATCCGATAGTTGCTCCCCAAAATCCATAAGCAAAACTTAAATCTCCTATGCCATTATTTTCTAAATACTCGCGTAAACCACCTAAACTCTCTCCCTTTAATAAGAATGCAGCAATAGATTGTTCTATAATATTGTTCGTGGAAGCCACGTCAAAAGACGTGGCATTTGCAATATTATTTCGCAATGCCAAAAAATATTTTTTGACATCACTATTTTCCCATTCATTCTCATCAAAGCGGGACTTTATTTTTCTTGTAATGTCATCTCCAAGTTTTCTTTTATCAATACGTACATTATCAATAGAAATACCATCTTTACACAAAAAACAATCGTTAAGTAACATCCGATATAAATCCTTTTGCTTTTCATCAAGAACATCCATATCAAATTTCACTAACTTTTGTCCTGATGTCTTTATTTTCCAAATTTTTTCCTTTACTTGAAGAGCATCAATAGGGTTTGTTTGTTTTTCAAGATGCTGAATATCCTCGTTTGTTTTTTCCCATTCTTCTTTGGATAAGTTATTCGAAAATTTGGGAAAACTATACGGTTTTATCTGCTCTTTTTCACATATTAAATTTTTCATACAAGATTCTTTAAAATATTCAATAATACGTTTCACCTCAACTGTGTCTGGGAAAAGACTATTATATACTTCTCTCAATTTCTTTCTATCTGGATCCAATTCTTCAAATTCACTTTTCAGAACATTTAATTTTTCAATGAAGCTATATGGAATAGAATTACTATCATTTAGTATTGAGGATATTATATTATAAATTTCGCGATAAATTTTCCGTATTTTTGCAACATCATTTGGAATCGACTGTAACAGTCCGCCAGTGTATGCAAACAAAAAACCTTTTACCCTATTAATATTGTCATCTTTTACTATTAATTCTGATATATTTGATTGGATTTGACTGTTTCCTTTTTCCGGCAAATAAATATTCTTCCATTCAAATTGATTTTCTTTTGGAGCAATATCAATATGATAAAATTTACCCATCTTTATTGTCAAACTGTCTGATAATTTTAACTTTATTGAGGATAAGGACTTTTCATCAAAAAAGAAAATTTTGCATATTGAAAAGTTTAGATAAATAGTTTGGGCTGCTGTATAGAGTTCAAAATCGTACTCACGTGATAATTTATTAATTTCATAAGAATCAAAAAGAGTTTCAGGAATATCCACTTCTATTACCATAGGAAAATTTTCCCTTTCGGTATCTCTGATGGAAAATTTCGGCATTTTAGACAGTAAAACAATTTTATTCCGATAATTTATACCCCCTGCTATCTCAAATGAGTCATAGCCGTAAGTCCTTTTCTGATAGAATACTGCAGGAGCAATACTTTCACTTGAAAGTATGTTGTCGAAATTAAGACTTGATGTTGGAATGTAAAACCTCATATCTTTTTTATTTTATTGATTTATATATCTTCAACCTCTTCATTTGAATCCCAGCATTCAGGACTTACCTGATCAAAGAAATTTGACAAGTTGTTCGAATGTAAAATATACAATCTTTCACTACCTCTTGTTATAGCGACATATAATGATTTTCTTTTCCCCTCTTCATCTATGTAACAGCCGGGGATAAATACATCCTTAAACTGTAATCCTTTTGCACAGAACCAAGTCATAATTTTTATATTTGTTGAATGAAAATCCAAATCCATTGTTGTTGACTGATTTGCATTATATTTGAACTCATTCGGCACTCCCTTGTTCAATAGGTAGTCATGCACATATTCAACACTTAATTTTGAATCTCTTATATGACTTCTGCTTGCAGTTTCTTTTGTATTAAATGGCATCAAAATACCTACATTAGTCAATGCACGATTCTGAACAATTCTAATTATCTCATCTAACTGTGCATCAAATGATGGAAAATTTAACACCTTTGGCTTTTCACCATTTCGTTTGTACTTTGTTCCTAAGTTATCATCAAATACTTTTATCGCAACTTCAGCATTTTCTATCGTTAAGCGATAATTGAAATATAGGGGTAAAGGACTCACATGCATATTATATGCGGTAGTTTCTACATCCTGGGTTCCTCCCTCTTTGAACGACATTATAGATTGTGCAGTATCGCCAAAGAAAAAACAGATTTCTGCACATCTTTTCATTTCTTCTATCTCATTTTGGGAAAAATCTTGGATTTCATCAACTATCAAATACTTCACGTTTCTTTTAGACCATCCATTGTAGTGATACACATTCTTCAAGCCTAATTGTTTAATTCCATCTTCAAAATATCGCTTTAGTGTTTTGGTAAAAACAACTATCGCAAAATCATCTGTTATTTGAGCAACTTGCTTAGCTTTATGTAAAGCAATAACCGATTTTCCGCTTCCTGCACTTCCTGTTACAACCATGGATTTATCAATCTTACGGTCAACCAGTTGCCGTTGATATTCGTCCATATCCATGTAATCAATAAAAAAATCATTGTCCATAGAATTCATATTTTATCACTCGTGTCTATTAAATATAGTTAATTTTCCTCGTATCTAATTTATTTTCAATATGATAATCTATAAAAACCTTGTCGCCCTTTTGAATTTTGTTCCTTTGCACTCAGGAACAA
>JAISDH010000287.1 GCA_031264975.1 Bacteroidales bacterium | reverse complement strand
ATTTACTATGGAAGAATTGAATAATACATTAAATAAAGACACAAAAAAATATAAACGATTAAGCATTATATTTGCAGTTATTGCATTGATATTATTGATTATTACGATTTATTTTGTAACTGCTACTCATGAACAGAATAAAAAGAGTGATACTATTGAAGAGCAAAAAAACAATTTGCAACAGGAGTTGGATTCGATTTTATTAGCGTACGAAACCATTAAAAATGAATATGGAGAACTGAATGAACAGTTATCGGAAAGGGATAGCGCGATATTGGCTCAAGCAGATGAAATAAGAACGTTAATCGCTTCTCAAGAAGACTATCGACGAATTAAAAAGAAACTTGAGTTACTACAGAATCAGGGGAAAGAATATGTACAACTGTTGGATTCTCTCTATGTTGTGAACAAAAAATTGACGGAAGAAAATGTCGAAATCAAACAAACCGTTACCCGTATCTCTAAAGAAAAAGATGACCTTTCTACTGAAAAAGAAATACTACAAGAGAAAGTTACTACTGCTACCAAACTAAAAGCCTATAACATTTCTCTCAAAGGTATCAATCTGAAAAGCGGCGGTAAAAAAGAAGAAGAAACAGATAAGGCAAAACGGGTGAAAAAACTAAAGACGGTATTTATTTTAAGTGAAAATGAATTATTCCCACCCGGGGAAATGAATTTATATTGCAGAATATCTTTACCGGACGGAAGAGTTTTGTCGCTGGGTAAAGGAGACGCATATAGTTTTACCAATGAAGGAAAACAATTGCAATATACGATTAAAACGTCCGTTAATTATGACAACAAAGCAAAACAGATTACAATGGAATGGGATTTACGGACTGAAGACCACGCCGTTCCGGGTGAATATACCGTTCAATTATTTACGGAAACAGACTATATTGGTCAAGCAAAAATGATATTACAATAATAAATCAATAATAAAATAATACAACTTATGGCAACAGAAATAACGGATAAAAATTGGGAATCAATAGTCGCAGGAGATAAACTTGTAGTGATAGATTTTTGGGCAGAATGGTGCGGTCCTTGCAGAATGATTGCTCCTATTGTAGAAGAAGTCGCTCAAGAATATGAGGATAAAGCAATTGTTGGAAAAGTGAATATCGATGATAATCCGAAAATAGCAATTAATTTTGGGATTAAGAGTATTCCAACTTTATTGTTTTTTAAAGGTGGCGAATTGGTAGACAAACATGTTGGCGCAATTCGTAAGCCGGAATTGGTAGCGAAGATAAACAAATTACTCTAAAACAACACTGCCAAAAATAGACAGGAAACGAAAGTTATTTTATTTTTCGTTTCTTGTCTCTTTGTTATTATATTATGAATAAACGAGGGATAAAATGGGGATTGCTTTCCATTATAATAGGGATTATTTCCTGGAACAATCATGTTTTTGCACAGATTGAAGAACCTGTAAAATGGACATTTGTATCGGAACAGCAAAAAGATAACAGTATTATCTTAAAAATTACAGCAAAAATAGACAAAGGTTGGCATTTGTACTCTCAATATAACACATTGGGAATAACACAAGCAACTGTATTTACATTTGAAAAGTCAAATAATTACAAGTTAATCGGAAAAACGGCTGAACCTAAATACGTCGAATTTACCGATGATTTTGGAACCGACCGTTATTTTGAAGGCTCAACGGTGATTTTCACGCAAAAAATAGAAGTACTTACCGAAACAAATTTTTCCATAACCGGAACCGTTGATGCGCAGGCGTGTATAGAAGGAAAATGTATTTTGGTTGGTACTGATTTTGAAATTCCCGTAAAAGGAATAAAACTTGCTTCCTTGCCAAAAGAAGATAGCATCAATTCCTCCCCTGTTCAAGAAACAGATACCGGACAAGATACGGTTTCGGAGACGATAGAGGATGATAAAAAAGAAATGGGAGAGAAAGATATTTCTTCTTCTTCAGAACAAAAGGAAGAAGGAATGTCTAATATGATGATATTTTTCATTTCTCTTTTGGCGGGATTGGCAGCCTTATTAACTCCCTGCGTATTTCCTATGATTCCTTTAACAGTCAGTTTCTTTATGAAAGGCGACAATAAAAAGGGAGGCGTAAAGAAGGCAATGATTTTCGGAGGTTCCATTGTCGTTATTTTTGCCATTCTGGGCATTGCGCTTACCTTGCTTTTTGGAGAAAATGCAACATATATTATCAGTACCCATTGGATACCCAATTTGTTTTTCTTTGTTATATTCATAGTCTTTGCCTTATCTTTTTTCGGATTGTTCGAGATAACATTACCTTCTTCGTGGGCAAATAAATCAGATGCTCAATCGGAAAAAGGAGGTTTAATGGGTATTTTCTTTGTGGCATTGACAACGGTATTGGTTTCCTTTTCCTGCACGGGACCTATTATTGGTGGCGTTATCATTGGCGTTTCTGCTGACAGTGCAGACAGAATTACGCCTCTTATTTCCATGTTGGGGTTTGCATTGGGATTTGCCACGCCATTTACCTTTTTGGCGTTGTTCCCTTCCGCAATGGAAAAAATGAAAGCCGGTAGCTGGATGAATTCCGTAAAAATTGTTTTTGGATTTTTGGAATTGGCTTTGGGATTAAAGTTTTTAAGTCAAGCCGATTTATATTGTGGTTGGCGGCTTCTTGACAGGGAAATATTTCTGGCTTTTTGGATAGTTATATTTACGCTGTTGGGTTTGTATTTGTTAGGGAAATTGAAATTCAAAGGGGATTCCGAGCTAAAACAAATAAGCGTTGTTCGGTTGTTTCTTTCTATCATCATTTTTTCATTTGTCATCTATATGGTTCCGGGAATGTGGGGCGCTCCGCTGAAAGGGCT
>JAISDH010000239.1 GCA_031264975.1 Bacteroidales bacterium | reverse complement strand
GAAATACATTTCGTGGATTCGGAAAGCGGACGCAAGGCTAAACCGGAAGGCGTACACGGAGTCGAAATAAAAACGGTAATCCTCGAAGCGCCGGCTACCGAATGGGAACAGCTTACCGATTCTCTGTTTTTCACTAAAACTCCCGGACGCGTCTCTTTCACCGGAAAACAGCGCGGTAAAATGCTCTCGCTCGCAGGTCGATGGGAAAACACAAGAGGAGTGAAAGGTCCATGGTCGGAAATAATAACGATAATTATTCCGTAAGAAAATTACGTAAAACAAGCATAATCAAATTATACAAATAAACGGTACGTATAAATATGTATAATATCAATTTTTTTATGCCTGATTAAACAAAGAATAAATAATTAAACATTTATGTATATATTAAATTCAAATAACTATGTATCAAGATTTAACAAAATCAGCAGTGTCAATAAACAGTTGTGACACCATGGAATCCGGCAACCATTCAAAAGACGGGGCGAATCCGAAAAGCCAGAAGAGTAGGAATGCGTTTACAGTGAACATATTCATATTCGCTGTAATTATTATGTTATCCTTTTTCGCTGCAGGATGCGATAAGGATAATGAAAAAGATGAGCCTGTAACAACCGTAGAAGAAGACAAGGCAAATATCAGAGCCTCTTTCGACAGGACAAAAAAACTGATTGAGAACTTCAAAAACGGTTCGTTATACCGGTTTGCAGACCAGTTTATCGATTATCATGAAGAGTATGTTGAGGATGGCTATTATTACTATGATTATGTCGGGAGCGGTAATGGCGACTATTCGTTCAACTACGATACGTGGGAGTATGAACACACACCCGGCGCCGGTAATTATTCCTATGAGTGGCATAGTTACGATTATTACGATGACGCCATTTCCGAATTTACAGAAAGGCTTGTAGATAAACTGGGAGACGCTGTTGATGTTGACAATATCGGCGACGAAGGCAGATTTAATTATGCTTCTCTCAAGGGAAAATACGCATGGAACAGCAGCAATGAACGCTGGGACAAGACGTCCGACAATGCATTTATCCTTTTGTTCCCGTCTTCCGAAAGCAAAACAGCCAACGACTGTGAAGCCGTGCTTACCGAATACGAAGACATGCGCTGCGACATTGAAGGCGATGATATTTATTTGCCGACAAAAGCAAGTATCTCTCTCAAAAAAGACAGCGAAACGCTTTTTTCAACAAGTCTTTCCGCCAGTTATTCAAACTATGGCATTCCAAAGCAGATTACTGCAAATGTTTATGCCAAACCTTTGAAAGTCGATGTCTCATTTGTACAGGAAAGTTCCGCGAAATTCAAGGCGGACGTCAATCTCGAAGATGAAACCGTTGCGGAAAACAATTTGATTCTCAATTGTGAGGCTACACTGTCCAGCGGAATTACCCAGTATACCGATCTTGACGATATTAGCCTGAACATATTGAAATTCAATATCAGGCAGCATGAACTTTCAATTGCCGGCACAATTGATCTCAAAACGCTCAACGACCTGAGAAATACAGCGGCAAACATCAATGCATGCAGCAATTTTGAAGTATTTTACAAAACTCAAAAAGTGGGAACATTGAAAGTTGTCGAACTGGATGATGAAAAATATCTTTATATAGTTTACAAAGACGAAACACAGGAAAATACTTCCATTTATTATGACAGTTTCATTGAAGATCTTGAAACAATGTTTGAGAAATATTTGGAATAATGAATTACAAAAAGATATTTGTAACAGTGATCTCCGTTTTTTTACTGCTTAATCTTACAGCTCAGGACATTCAGAATGACACGGATTTCTGTAAAAATGAGATAGGAATAGATGTAGCCAATATTATTACGATACTGTCGAAAAAGCCCGAATCCTTTTTACTGAATTATAAACGGCGTCTGACTGAACAAAATGCTGTTCGATGCGGACTTGATATTGAATGGAGTACATCGAGCGACGGTTATAAAGGCTTGAAAAATAAAGTCGGTTATGAATGGGACAGATCAATAAAAAACTGGAAGTGGCAGTTCAGTTACGGAGCCGACATTTCGTTTCTCTATAGAGCAAATAATTTTCAGACAAACAAAACGGTCAGAGGCGGTATGCATCCGTTTATCGGTTTTGCTCACTATTTTGTAAAACAGTTTTCTATTGCAACGGAACTGAATCTTAACTTTTTCGTGTCGAAGAGAATTAAACCCGGTAGTTTCGACTCTGACGAAAATAAAACTGTATTTGATATGAATGTTGGTTCGGTTGGAATGTTACTTGTATGTTATCATTTTTAAATGACTTTATGTGCGCAAGCTTCCACATCCGGTTCTCTACATAACCCTCTGTCGGCAAAGTATAAACTTCGCTTTTTGTTTGAATCAGGATTTTCAGGATTAGAGGATTAACAGGATTTAAAAATTTAGAAGAAGAGAAGGATCGTTTCCTTCTCTTTTTTTGTCTAAATATGAAACCCATACCGTTTAATTTGTTCTGTGACAGGAGGATTTATCATAAAATTCTTTTTATAATCACCGTATCCGGCTCGAATATTGAATTGCGAAACCGTTTCATCGCATCCAAGTCGTACGGGGACTGTTATTTTTTATTCGATAAAATCTTATGTACCTGTTCTATAGAAATCCCCATTAAATCGGAAATATTTTCTATTGACATGCCTTTTTCAGCTGCATTGATTACGAATTGAACGTATGCAATTTCAATACCTCGCTTTTCGCCGATTTCAAT
>JAISDH010000180.1 GCA_031264975.1 Bacteroidales bacterium | reverse complement strand
TCGGAACGAAGCCCCCACCCATCTTTCAGGATACTGCGGATTTGAGTAATATCCGTTTTCAATCCTGCATTGCGGATTACATCCAGAAAATCGGCAGGACAACACAATACCCTGTCCTTCTCGATCCGTTCCATTACTTCAAAACAATAAGCGGCGATTTCCATTTCTGTCTTGTTGGTATTGTATTTTTTGATTTTCTGCAAAGCAGGGGTCTCAAGTATCGCTGGACTGAACCACATGCGGGAGGTATTTTGCGTGAAAAGCTTTCTGTTCAATAGAAAATAAAGGAAGTGGGGAATTTCTCTCGCCATCTGTTCCCGCAAATAGATATTATCTTTTTCGACCGGAATTATCTTCCGAACCCAAAAGCGAACTTCTTCTTTGGGGATGATAATCGGATTTTTTTCGTTATTGGAGCATAGCACGAATTTGGCGAAAAACTCAATCTCCCGGCGGTCTTTACCTTTGGCTTCAATCTTATAATCTCCTGCCGTTGAAAGATTCTTAATTTTTTCGGTATCTTCCATTTTGTTCAATAGCAGTTCATCAACTAAGACCAATAACTTGTGCGCCCAATCTGCATTAAACTGACTTCGGAAATCTTCATTAGTATTGAATGTGGCGTTTTTACCGAAAATCATTTTCAGGAAACGTAAAAAAGTCGTTTTGCCTGTATTGCGCTCATTGGAAACCAAGAGCAGAATAGGTAACATTTGGGTAGGTCGAGTATAAAGGATTTGCAGATAATCCAACCCAAATTCGATTTGTTCTCCGAAGATATGTTTCAAAAAGGAACGGATGTATGGAAATTCACCCGGACATGGAACATGATTCACCGGCTCGTACTGATTGAGGTATGTTCCATGAACCTGCCGATAATTTACATGGTCGGGAATAATACAGAAACCATCGTATTTTTCAATCTCCGGCAAATTATTCCGTAATCCTGCCGAAGCGTTTCATAGCTCCAAAGGATTTTTTCTTCGACTGAATCGCCGCTGCTAAGCGGTCGCTGCACTACCTTATACAAAGAGGTGCCGATGCGGTCGTATTTTTCTTTCATCGGGATTACTTTTTACGTCTTGCACTACGGGCAAGGGTTAATAATACTTCCGATTGGTCATTTTTTGGCTTCGTTTGATTTTCTGCCCAATAAAAAATATCTTTCCGGGAGAATACCAGCTTTTGCCCGAACTTCCGACAAGGGATACTTCCGGATGCGGTCAGTTTATACAGTTTCGCTTTCGATAGGATATAGCCGTATTCGGTTAATAGAACAAGTGCTCCGGATAATGTCATCGTGTCTATTTCCGTTTTAGGCTCCTGTTTCGTATAAAACAGTTTCGACACTTCTTCGTGTACAATAGCCCGAAGTTTGTCTTCTTCGGCAATAATAATTTGATTCATATTTTTTATACTTTTAATTAAACAACAGGCTATCGTCATAGCCAGATATTGTTCGAACAGCACAAAGATATGAATGGAAGATATTGTAAATCAAATGAATAATAACATAACATGAGTGTGACAAATGAAGACATAAAAGGACATGCCATAACCTGATGGGGAACAAAAAAAGTGATTTGTCTACATTTGACTACGACATGTCATCTTATGTCATAGGGATGTTAAGTGATTAATTTTTTGTAGTATTTTTTTATATACGTTCTTTGTAGTGTTCGGTTTGATATTTTCGAAGTTCCTCTAACACAGTGTCTATACTGAATGTTTCGACATTTGGCAAGTGTTTGGATTTCAGAGGAGTAATGAAGCCTTTGTTTATCCACGTGGTTAAGGTTTGGCGGGAGATGCCGAGCATTTTGGATAACTTAACTCGATTTATCAGTTGTTCGTCTTTGAAGGTTTCTATGGTGCTTTTCTTAGCAGCGACATAGTATTGCAAGTGTTTTATGGTCTTATCTACTTCTTTTATAGTTGCGTCGTAGCTGTCTAAAACAGTTAGCTTTAAGGTGGAAAGGTCTTTATCGGAATAAGCGGGATTATTCCGTAATTCTTCTATCAGAGTGAAATAGATATCTAACTCTTTCAAATTGATTATTGTCTGTTTACGGCGGGGCATGGGTTATAGTTCTATTTTTCTGAACCGTTCATTCAGTTCCTTGATACGTTCGATTAGTTTGTCAAAGGGCAAAGATTCTCCATATATCATGTTTCCCATCTTTTTGTAATCATCTCGCCATTTATCCACAACGAAGTCTGGCGGAACAAAATTTATCGTTTTGGGGGAATGTGTTGAATAATCGACCTCTTTCATTGCAGTCAATGTCCTTCGATGTTCAACTATTGCATTATATAATTCTTTGTTGTTCAATGCCTCTGTTGCAAAATTTGTATCCATTAGCTTTTCCAAATCATAGATATGGCGCGTCATTCTATCAATACGAACTTTATCAAATGGCTTTTGAAATTCTTCGTGTAACAAAAAGGCTTTTTCGAGAAAAGTTCGTTGTGGGATAACCGTTGGGACATCAAAAAAATCATCTGAATATGCTGTATCGGGAAGAGTTTCAGCCAAAAGGGAACGTAGTTTAACGGTTTGGCTTGGCTCAATCAAAGAACGCGCACCAATTTCCATCAATACCTTTTCCATGATATAATTGTTTGCAGGGAAAAGTGAATTGTATTGAATTTCAATAATTTGAGGATCTTTTGTTGAATCTTGCGTTTCTGCTACTGATAGAGTGTATTCTACAATGCCCAGTTCCCGTAATTTATTGTCAAATTCGTTTTTCAATGCACCACTTATGTAGGTGCAGGAAGCTCGCCGCAAGTTATTGATTTGTTTTTTCTTCAATTCCCCTTCAAAACCGAAGAATTTACGGTCAATAGCAATGTCAATATCTTCCGAAAATCGCTCTATCAAATTCCAAGCCTTGCTCAACGACGTTCCGCCTTTGAACACAATGTGGTCAGCACACTCGCAGGAAAGCAAAGCTCGAAGTGCCATTGTTACCCACCAGTCTTTTTCAACAATCTTCTGTGCGAGTTTATTTCTTCTGCTGACCTGTGAAAAGATAGTTTTTCTGTCATTTTCAGACAATTGCATAAACTTATTCATATTATTTTCTGTATTATATTGCGAATCCAAATCGGAGCGAGTTTTAAATCCTTCTGTATATTTTCTTTTCTCTCGTTCAAAAGTGCTTTTTTTACGATATTTATATCACTGTCTGTTACTCTCTGTTCACCAATTTCAGTAAGTGCGGACACAATCAGCATAAGAATCTCACTTTTATATGCAAGCTTTTTGGGTACAACGTGTTTGAAAGTGAGTGATTGACTGTAGATTTTTATTTTACGAGGCGCACCATCTGTCAAGTAAACTATGTTTGCCGGAACTTGTGTGGACAAACCCAAAACATTTAGTGCATAAAGTCCTGTTGGAACTATGCGGGCTTTATCCCGTCGTGCAATCTCTTTTGCAACATCTTCAACACTCGGATACAAAACCCCTAAACCTAGTCTTTTGTCTATTGAAGGATACAGATAGATTCCATGTGCCAAACGAATAAGCATACCAGATTTTTCAAAACGGAGCAAGGCTTTTTTGATCGCCTCTGATGTTCCGAAAGGAGTAAAATCATCAGCAAAATAAATCCGCCCTCTTCTTCGACGTTTTATTTCATTTTCTATCTTATTTACAGTACTTTGCATGTATATTACTCGTTAAATTTTGTCCCAAATTTACGGTATATTTGGGACAAAACAAAATGTTTAGATATTCAATCTCCAAAATTCGTTAGAAACGCCGCATTTTTAATCCGTTCCTCTTTCTCAAACGAAGCCAAATAGTTTTCTGTTGTTTTCAAGTTAGAATGACCCAGACTTTCAGAAATATAGGAAATATTTGCACCCGAACGTTTCAAGACGGTTGCATATGAATGACGCGCTGTATAGGTGCTTACGCCTGAAATCCCGAATTTGTCGCCTATGATTTTCAGATGTTTGTTGATTCTGCGGGTAACATCCTGCACTCGTTTTTTTTGCTACATCGGCGTGTTATAACCGTCAAGGAAAGGAAAAACATAGTTGTCGGGGCTTTTGTCGGCATTTCCCCACCGTTCGATAATCTGTTTCATTTCCGGCGTAAGTAAAGCCTCTATCTCTTTCTTTTCACGGGAGGTATGCAAAGTTTTGGAGCGATAGAAATGCACTTCGTCATTGTCTATATTGGAAAACTTGAGTTTTAGCATGTCATTGACATTGATGCCATTGCATAAATAAAGGAAAAACCACAGGTCTCGATAATGTTCGGTTGCTTCCGTTCCATCGGAAAAGGTTATGATTTGTTTAATCTGTTGCAGGTTAAGAGCCATTTTCCGACCCTTGCCAATCGGAATTTCATATTTGCCTTTTCCAAACGGATATTGGTTTTCTTTGATTATTCCTGCCGTTTTAGCATCATTGAAGATCGCCCGCAAGCAACGCAAATAAATGGAAACGGTAGTATAACTTTTCCCTTCCTCAATCATCTCTTTATCATACTTCTTAAGCCAATCAGCCGAAACAGTCTCAAATAAAATATTTGTACCGGCATAGTTTTCCAAATGCTTATACGCACTTCGATTAGCGAGGGCATTGCCGACAGAACCGTCTTCCATCAAAGCTTCTAACTTGGCTTTGAATAGAATATTTACAGTATCGCCTACACCCTTTCCTAAACGTAGATTTAAAGCATCGTATGAAAAATTGTCTTCTTCTACAAGCATCTTCACAACTGTTTCGACTTTCTCAAACGAGTTTTTTATTTCGGAACGTATTGAGATTAACCGTTTGCTTTTTGTGTCAAGCAAGGCAGCCCATTCCTCCGGACTTAATTCTTTCCCTGTGCTGTAATAACGCTGAACACGCTTATAAATCACTTGAATTTTAACGGGAAACAGACCTGATTTCTTTTCTTTACGTGTATCTTGCACTGTAAGAATTGATACGCCATCTTTATTGTACTTAAACATAACGATTTGTATTGTGTATGTTCCCAAAAATGGGACATACAATTTGCATACAAAGCTATGCGATTTAATCTAAATTGAGCAATAGCTGATATAAATGAAAAACATATATATTCATATATAACAGCATTATATCATATAGATATGAATTGAAGAAAATGAAAGAAAAGGCTGTGTTTGCGGCTTACAAGCAGAGGGCCGGGGGTTCGCTGTAGTCTTCCCTTAGTTAGTTACGACTAAACTTAGAGAAATTTTCGTTATTTTTCTTGTTCTCGTTGATGATAATGTTTATGTCTTGCTGGAATGAGGGAAACAGCCCATCGAGGAGTTTTCCATATTTCAACAAGAGCTCGACCGGCGTCAGATACCCCAAAGCAGAATGAGGTCTTTCATTATTATACATCCGCACCCATGCCTGGGCATGTTTCCTTAGTTCCGTCACATTATCAAACATATATTTATCCGGTACATCCTGCCTGAAAGTACGATTGAAACGTTCAATCAGGCTGTTTTCTGTTGGTTTGCCCGGTTGTATGTATTCCCATCCGATATTTTTTCGATGGCGCCAATCGGCGATATGAGAGGAAACAAATTCCTGACCATTATCCGAACAAATCTTATCCGGCTTCCCTCTCCCATTCGATCAGTTTGTCCAATTCACGAATAACATGTGAAGAAGGCAAACTGCCGTCAAAAGTTATGGACAACATTTCACGATTGAAATCATCCATGATATTCAACGTACGGATACTCTTCCCTGCGGATAAGGTATCGTGTATAAAATAAAGGCTCTACGTAACATTAGGGTACAAAGGCCGCACAACCGGTACTTTCACCCGTGCAGGCAAGCGCTTCTTACGTTTACAACGCAAATTAACACGCATGGATGTGTAAAGCCTGTATACACGTTTATGATTCCACGAATAGCCAATCTTGCGTAATCGGTGATATATCATCCAAAAGCCCCACCGGCGGTGAT
>JAISDH010000173.1 GCA_031264975.1 Bacteroidales bacterium | reverse complement strand
CCGGCATCTCTCCTTCCGTTGCGCCGCGAAGCGCATTGTGTACCGTCATGCGACTGACGCCGAATAATTCAGCCATTCGCCTTATCTCTCCTGATTCTGTAAAAATTCTTCCCATAATCTGTTTGTTTTTAAATTGTTATTGTGATTCCTTCCTGTTTTATTTTTCTTAATTCTTCGCTTATTTTAGATAATTCTTCTTTTGCTATGCTTTTTAAGATTTCAATTAAATGTTCTTTAATATCCATTTCACGTTCACTCACCGGTGATGGCATGGGGAATTCTTTGTAGTATTCATTGAATGAAATTCTGTAACGCAATCTTTGTACAATAGTCACATCCATGTTCCCTATCGCATTATTATAATCTAAAATCCGTATATAATACCCTAAATTACACTCGTCTTCTATTAACTTTTTAATCCTTTTATTGATAGATGATAAACGGCCATCTAATTTATCAAGTTCTTCCAATGAAAGTTTATATTCCATACTCTTTTATTTAATTGTTTGTTTTCAGAATTCCACGCGATACGTCGCACTCTTTGTCTCCAAAGTGCCGCCAAAAGCACCGCTTATGCCGTTAATTCGGGCGAAATAATTAATGCATGAATAGACAGATACTAATTCATTCTCACTGTTCATGGTATCAACACACCAGTTAACGGATACCTCAATGTCTCCGAGTTGTATGGTTTCTTTCGGATGACGAGTACCTATCGTCGGCATATTTTCCTGATTCTCGTATTCGATTAAGTCCCATATTTGGGCTTCAAAGTCTTTTACGTAAAAATGGCCTTTTGCTTCCATAATTGTTTATTTTAAATTGTTTATTTTCGATTTATGTCTCATTATCTATGTAATTGCCCGTTGCTTTTCGGGCAATTACATAGTGTTATTTTATATCTCTTTAAACCGCATTAAGTTAGATGCGGCTATTGTGCTCTGTTCGCAATTATTAGGTATGACGCGACCGTCAAACGCTACGTTGTTTATGGTACGGTTGCACTTCGCTATCATCTCGCCGTCGCCGCGTCTCGCATACGTGTAAAGGACTGTGTAAATTACTTCCACTCTGCCCTCGGTTATTACCTCTTTAAATTTTTTACCTTTCATGACTTTTCTTTTTTAGTTGTTTGTAATTACCCAGTCAATCTATCATAATGTTCTATTAACCCAAGCAGATAATCCCTGTCAATTAAGATTTTTGCAATTAAATCCTTTTGGGAAAAGGTTGAAAATCCGTCATTCTGCTCGTAAAGAGAGATGTATACATTCTCTCGTTCTCCATTCCAACCCATCTCCATAGCCGCGGCATATTTCCCTCCGGGAACATTTCTTCCTAATGTAATTAGCATATCTACCTCCTTATATTTTTTTCGTATCATACTTCTTTAAATCTTCTTTTTCTACAGAAAATATTTTCTCTCCCGCGATCTGTTCTATTTTCTCCTTGTAGGCGACTTTTATGCTTGTGCCGGACGTCCGCCACCTGTCAATAGTCGGAATTGTTACTTCGCAACCTTCCGCAATCTTTACTGTAAACCTGAACCTCGTTCCATGAGGCAGAGACGAGATATACCTCGTCAGTTTTTCTGAATCACTAATGTTTTTTGTCTCCATAATTTTGTTACTTTTTAAATTGTTGTTATATTTATGGCGCAAATGTAAATCAAAAATTCATATTTGTAAAATAAAAATGCAATCATTTTTTATGTTTTACAACATGTTATTTATAAATATATGAATATAAACAAATTAGAGAAGTTGATAAACGAAAGTAAACTTTCAAAAACAGAGATATGTAGTAAATGTGGTTTTACGCGTCCTACATTAGATAATGCATTATCGGGGTCTGATATAAAAATTAGTACAATAATTTCGTTGGCAAATTTTTTTGAAGTTCCGGTTGGATATTTTTTTGATGAAGAGGATGGTACAAATGGTGAGTTGTCAAATAAACTTGAAGAATGTAAAAAAGAAATTCAGAGATTGAAAAATATAATATCCGAAGGAAATAAAGGACAATCATATGTATTAGTCGCCGTCCCCGTTGATTCGGATTCGGGAGAGTATATAGATTTGCGAGACATGAAAGATATATCATTAAAAATATTGAGGAGGTAAATATTAATGGAACAAATTATAAACATGGAATACAGCCTATCCGCAATCCTTTATTTGACAAATATGCAAATAGAGCTGGGAACCCCCGCAAATCGTATTTGGAATAAAGATACAGAGTCATTTTGTAATCTAACCAAATATAAAGAAGAAGCATTAGAATACCTTATTAAATATAACAATAGCAGCTTAGACAAAACATTAAAAAATCAGTTGTCGATTTGCAATTCCATTATTACAAAATGGGAGGGGTTTATTGGCTGCGACAGTGAAGATTTTAATTGGCTTAAATATATGGGCATTGATGGAATAGATAAATATAATGAACACGAATATAACCGATATGGAATTTATTTTTTATTTACGAATGAGCACCATTTGTTTGAAGAAATAAAACTATTAAAAGAGGGTCGTGATAGCGAAAATAGGGAATACATAGAGATGGCGAATAGCAACGTAACCAGCAGGGATTGGGAATGGGATAGAGCGTATCGCCTTGATTTGTTTGATAAGCGGTTGTTTCCCAACTTAACGAGCATGAAGTCAATGGTTCGTTCTTCTAAAGACGTAAGGAGTTTTTTAGAAATTCACTATGGTAAATCAAATAATGTAGGTTTTAAATGAAAAAATAAGGAGGTAAAAGCGTGGAAAATAAGACTATTCAAAAGGGGGAAACGAATCCTGTTTTCGTTAATTCAAATGGAATGATAAAACAAACAAAACGGATAGATAATGCTTGTTATTTTCATAGAAATATTTACCTTTGAGCCCACTATGATAATTTATTGTAACTATGCTAAATTCATTATTTATACAAAATTACAGGAGCCTGAAAGATGTAAAAATTGATTCCCTTGACCGGATTAATCTGATTGCAGGCAAAAATAATACCGGGAAATCAAGCATTCTGGAAGCTATTGCCATATATGCAAGTAGAGGTGGATTGAATTTTATTTTTCAGTTGCTGAAAAACAGAGGGGAGTATTTTCGACCGGATACGAATGATTCAATGGTAAATGTCCGCGTATTCTCGTCCCTGTTTACCGGCAGAGTTATGGAATTTGACCCGGAAAGCGCTAT